>JBIKWX010000397.1:0-2506 GCA_044356095.1 Roseomonas sp. | reverse complement strand
TGCCCATCCGTGCCGGTGAAATCCAGGATCAGATCGCTGCCCTTGATGGTCAGTTTCAGGCGAATGGTGACGGGGTGTTCAAAGCCATCAGCAGTGACTTCATCTTCCACCACGCCATCCGGGGCGGCGGCAATCGCATCACGCATCGCACGTTCGGAACGGGTGAAGATTTCGCCAGCGAGCGCATCCAGATCATCAATGCCTTCTTCGGCCATGATGCGGGCCAAGCGTTTTTCCGCCTGTTCATAAGCCGCGAATTGCGCGCGGATATCGCCGAGCGTTTCATCCGGCTGGCGCAGATTGGCTTCCATGAAGGCAATCACATCCTCATTCTCCACGCCGCCTTTCAGGATGCGGGTGATGGGGATGGTCAGGCCTTCTTCCCAGGAATCACGTGCCTCCACGGAAGGTGCGCCGCCGATATCAGTGGAATGGAAGGTGCTGCCCAGCCAGGAAATCACGCGGCCCTTGGCGAAGATGGGCTTGATCATGGTGATATCGTTCAAATGGCCGGTGCCGTAATAGCCATCATTGGAAATCAGCACATCGCCAGGTGAAAGCCGTTCCACGGGATAGCGTTGCAGCATGATCGCCAAGGTACGCGGCATGGTGCCGACGAAAGACGGCACAGAACGCGAAGATTGCGCGAATTGCCGCCCGGCACTGTCCATCAGCCCAATCGCCATATCCCAATTGTCACGCACAACAGATGAGAAGGAGGTGCGGACAAAACTCTGCGCCGTTTCATCCATAAGCCCGGCAATGCGCTGCCAGGCGGTGCCAAGCCGAAGGGCGGAAAAGCTGGACATTGGGTATTCTCCTTCAGCCGCGCATGGCTTGCAGTTGCGCGGAGTAGCCGGCGGGGTTCACCATCACGTCAATCAGGCTTGGGCCTTTATGGGCGAAGGCGGCGTCAAGCGCGGCGATATAGTCAGCCTCGGTCGCGGCGGCGAAACCCTTGGCGCCGAAACCTTCCGCGATGGCGGCGAAATCCGGCCGCGCCCAGCGCACGCCTTCGGGTGGCAATTGCCGTTGCTGCTGCTTGATATCAATCAGCGAAAGCGCGCCATCATTAAAGACAATGGTGATGCAGGGCGCGCCGGCTTCCGCTGCGGTGGCGAGTTCCGCGACACACATCATCAACCCACCATCCCCGGTAAAGGCAATGGCGCCATCGCTTGGGTTTTCCAGTGCCGCCGCAAGCGCGGCGGGCAGCGCAAAACCCATGGAGGCAAGCCCGTTTGAAATCAGCACATCGCGCGGCGCCGCGCATTCCCAAAAGGCAGTGGCCGAGAACATATGCGCGCCCGCATCAACACTAATGCGCGGGCTGCGCCCAGCGCGGCGCGCTGCTTCCTGCGCCAGGCTCACGATACGCGGCGGCGCGACACCGCCCGTTCCTTGCCAGGTAAGCGCGGCGCGCATCGTATCCCGATGCGTGGCAATTTCCTCAGCCTTCCAGGCACTACGCGCGGCGCTTTGCGTCAGCGTGGTGAAGCACGGCGCCAGCGCGCCATGCAGTGATGCAGTGGGGGTTACGTAATGCGCAGGATGTGCACGCAAGCCGACATCCAAGACCGGCGCGCTGTAGCGCCAGGGTTGGAGAATAAGCTCCACCGGATCGAGCCCCGCGAGGATGATCAAATCCGCATCCTGCACGCAGGGCGCTTCCAGTGATCCGCCAGTGAAAATGCCCACAAAATGCGGATCGGCATCCGCAATCACGCCCTTGGCCTTATAGGTTACCAGCGCGGGGCAGCCGAGCGCTGCGACCAAGGCACGCAGTGGTTCAGCTGCTGCCACGGCCTCCACACCCGCCAGGATCACGGGTTTACGCGAAGCTGCCAGCATGGCGCGCACTTCCGCTAGCGCAGCAGCATCAAGTGGGGTTGCGCTGTTTACCGGCAAAGGCGGTAATTCCCCCGCCGGGCGGCGCGCGGCTTCGCTGGTCAAATCCAGATGCACGGGGCCAATCGGCGCTTGCATCGTAAGATCAAGCAGCGCCTCGATTTCGGCGGCGGGATTGTCGCTGCGCGCTTGCGTATAGCCCTTCACCAATTCAGCAGTCGCCGCGCGCTGATCAAACACCTGATGGGTGATATAGCTGAGTTGCTTATCCGTAAAACCATCGGTCAGCAGCAGCACCGGTGCGCGTTCCAAAGCAGCGCAGGCAATGCCATTCAGCGCATTCATGAGCCCTGGCCCCTTGGTGGTCAGCACCACGCCAGGCGCGCCTGTCACTTCTGCATCCGCCACCGCCATCATCGCCGCATTGCCTTCGTGGCGGGCGAGGATGAAGCGCATGCCGAAACGCTCAGCGGCCGCGATGATATCCAGTGAAGACCCACCACCCGGCACGCCATAGATGCGCTTGGTGCCGCGCCGCGCCAGCGCTGCCAGCAAATACTCCGCGGTATTCATGCGCGCGCCCGATCCGGCCAGAAGCGCACGCCAGCGCGGGCGAGGCCGCCGCCAAGACCAATCGCCGTGCCATCCGCACGCCAAC
>JBIKWX010000396.1:0-2511 GCA_044356095.1 Roseomonas sp. | reverse complement strand
CGGCGGCAGCGGCAGGCATTGCGCCGGATGTTTCGGGCGAGGTTCTGCTTTCGCTTCGCCCACAAGCAATGAGCCTACACCTTTCGGAACCGACACAAGACACCCATGCGCTGGTCATGCCCGTTGAATTGCTGGAACGCACTTATCTGGGTGAAGCCTGGGATTATGTGCTGCGTCCGAAAGGGGCGGCACTTCGTTTGCGCGCCGCTGCGCCGCCCCTTGACGCCTATTCGGTCGGCACCAAACTTTGGCTGCGGATAGACCCGCAACAGATTGCGGTGGTGCAATAGCCTTCAGTGCAAGGGCAGGCTGATCGGCGCGATCTCATCGCCGCTGCGGCCACGATAATCTCGCCCGACCGAATCACGCAGCATCTTGGCCTGGCTTTCGGCGAGGATACCGGCGGCGTCCGCTACATTCAGCCTGGTCGGTTTACCATCCGCGTAGATCGTCTCACCCCCCACCAGCACGCGCTTCACGGCGCGGTCGGCAGCGTGGAATACCAGCGCGCGCAAGGGGTCACGCGGCGGCGTCATCAGCGGATGCGCCAAATCCACCAGCACCACATCCGCCGATGCACCTTGATGCAGGCGCCCAAGATCAGGCCGGCCAAGCGCGGTCGCACCGCCAATCGTCGCCGCGTGGAAAACAATGCCGGTATCAGCGGCGGCAACATCGCGGCAGGCATTGCGCGCAAGGATGATGGCAAGGCGCATTTCCTCAATCAGATTATGCGGCGCGCAATCCGTACCGAAACCAAGATTGACACCGCGCGCGCGATACTTGCCGAAATGGCGCAGATGCTCCCCATAGCGTGCGAAGGGTGACGGGCAATGCGCGACCGTCGCCCCCGTATCGGCAATCAGCCCGACATCCTTCGCGGTATGCCAGCCAACTGAGATGTGTTCATCCACAAAAATCGCATGGCCAAGAATGCTACGCGGCGTCAGCAGCCCGATATTCGCAGCCCATTGAATGGGGGTGATGCCATGGCGGCGAATAATCTCCCGTACTTCGACCACGGATTGCGCGATATGGGTGGTGAAGGGCCGGCCCGTTTCGGCAGCATAGGCGATGCTTTCGCGCAGCATCTCCTCCTCCACCGTATCAATCTGTGCGGGGAAGACGATGCCGGTCAGGCGGCCAGAAGGATCAGCCTCGGCGTCCTTCATGAATTGCTTGGCGGCATCGAATTGCCTGCGCGCATCCTCGCGATTCCACATCCAGGTCACGGTTTGCGGCGCTTCCATACCCCAGCGCGCCGCGGCATAGCCCGCCCCCGCCCATCCACGGAGCCCACTTTCCGCCATGATGGCAAGCCAGAATGGAAAGGGCGGCGACAAATCCACCACACTCGTGACGCCAGCCGACATCAACTCAGCATAGGCCAAACGCATCGCCGCAGCCTGACCTTGCTGATCAAGGCGAAAGGCTTGCAGGCGTTCGAACAATCCGGTCATTTGCTGTTCCGGCACGCCATGATCTTCACGCACGCCGCGCCCGGCGGGTTCGGTTGTCGGGTGGGTGTGGATATTGATCAGCCCCGGCATGACCAGCAATTTGCTGCCATCAATCACTTCCGCGCCAGCGGGCGGCGGCAGGTTCGGATCATGCGGCGCAATCGCGGCAATGCGCCCTTCGGCCAGCAGCACATCCCTGCCCTGGCCATAGACATGTCGCCCCGCTGCGGCATCCCATTCGGCGGTCCAGGCAGCGTTGCGGATCAGGGTGGGTATGGGCATGGCGGCCTCCTGGCTTGCGGAATGCAAAGAAGACCGCAAGCCAAGCGCGAAGTGCGCCGCCTTTCAAGCGAAAAGAGGGAGCGCTTCAGGCTTCCGCAAAGGCCGGCGCGGCGCGGGCAATGCCGCCATAGGCGTCCAGCATCCTCTCCCCCCAGGCATAAACCGCATCATCCTTTGCCAGCAGCGGGAAGGCGCTGACGCAGCGCGCCCATTGGAAGCCACCAAACACAATCATATCCGCATAGCCTGGCGCATCACCATGCAGAAAGGGCGCGGCGCGCAGCGCAATCCGCAGCGGCATCAGACTGTCGCGAAAACCCTTCACGCGTTCCGCACGATCCGCCGTCACGGCTTCAAGCGTCATGCCAAAGCGCTTTTCACGATCCGGGACAAAATAGGCCACATCTTCCGGCGCCAGATGCTGCGGAATGTCTGAGACCACCAGCCGAGCAATCCCGGCATGCAATACCGCATCACCCCAAGCATTGATGAAGCGCGCCAAGGCCCGCCCGCCGGCACCACCAAACAACGAAGGCCGGTCCGGATAGGTATTTTCCAGATATTCCGCAATCACCCAGGAATCGATGATTGCGCGGCCATTATCCAGCATCACCGGCACTTTTTGCGACCCATGCGCGCCAATTGCTGCCTTTTCCGTGAAACGCCAGGGAATCGTCTCAAAGGTCAGGCCCTTATGCGCCAGCGCCAGATGGCTCCGCCAGCAATAGGGGCTGAAGCGCCGCGCCGGATCGGCACCGCAGAGTTCGTA
>JBIKWX010000134.1:0-9258 GCA_044356095.1 Roseomonas sp. | reverse complement strand
CCAGCAGGGATGCCGAAGAATTGGTGCGCCTGACCGAAATCCTGAACCCGGCCAATGAAAAGGGGCGGCTTACGCTGATCTCCCGCATGGGGGCGGATAAGGTGGAAGCCAAGCTCGCACCCTTGGTGCGCGCGGTGTCGCGCGCCGGGCGGAATGTGGTGTGGCTTTGCGATCCGATGCACGGCAATACCACCACGGTCGGCGGCTATAAGACCCGGCCTTTTGACGCCATCATGGCGGAAGTGCGCGGCTTTTTCGATGTGCATGAAGCGGAAGGCACCTTCGCCGGCGGCGTGCATGTGGAAATGACCGGCAGCAATGTCACCGAATGCCTGGGCGGCGCCCATAAGCTTTCGGAAGCGGATCTTGCCGCCAACTACGCGACCTCCTGCGATCCGCGGCTCAATGCCGAACAATCGCTGGAACTCGCCTTCCTGATCGCCGAGGAATTGAAGGCGCGGCGCGTGGCCGGCCTGACGGCGCCGGCCCAGGCAGCACAGTGAACACGCAGAGCAGCCGGGGGGGACAAACCCCCTCGGCGGCAGCGGATGTGGCGGATCAGGTGATTACCGCCCGCGCGGATAGCTATTTTAACCGCACCAAGGCCGTGGTGAGCCGCTTTGGTGATGCGCAAGTCACCTATGCGGTGTTTTTGCGTCGTCCGGTGATCTCCGCACCCCGGCTGATGCTGGATTGGTTGCGGGCTGTCGCGGCATCCCGCGCGACTGAATTTCACATTGAAGTGATGCATGAAGAAGGCCAATGGGTCGGCGCGGGCGATCCCTTGCTTTACGTGAGCGGGTCCTTTGTGCAGCTGGTGGATTTGGAAACCATGCTGCTGCAAAAACTGGGTGCGGCCTGTGTTGCCGCGCATAACGCCTATCAGATGTGTGTCGAATTGCCGCAAACCGCGTTTCTGGCGATGGAAGCGCGCCACTGTGCCGGGGCGGAAATGCAGGACATGATGGCCTATGCCGCATCTGTCGGCAGCCGCGCCGCGCAGGCGGAAGGAGCCAAGGGCTTTATCGGCAATGCCAATGATGCGACCGCGCATTGGTTCGGCGCGCCCAAGGGCTATGGCACCATGCCGCATGCGCTGATTGGCTATGCCGGCAGCACGGTGCGCGCAGCCGAAATGTTCCACGAAACCTTCCCGGATGAAAACCTGACCGTGCTGGTGGATTACTTCGGGCGCGAAGTGACCGATGGCCTGGCGGTGGCGCGCCGCTTTCCCGAATTGGCCGCGGCCGGGCGGCTGGCCATGCGGCTTGATACCCATGGCGGGCGCTTCCTTGAAGGGCTGGACCCCGCCGAAAGCTACGCCGTGCTGGAACGCCACGCCCCCCAGGCCACGCGGCGCTATCGGAGTGAGACGGAATTGCGCCACCTGACCGGCACCGGGGTTTCCGCCGCCGCCGTCTGGCGCATGCGCGAAGCGCTGGATGAGGCCGGGTTCCCGCGTGTCCGGATTGTTGCTTCCTCGGGCTTTGGGGTCACCAAATGCCGGGTCATGGCGGAAGCGCGCGCGCCGATTGATGTGGTGGGCACCGGCAGCTTCATCCCCAATACCTGGTCCGAAACCTATGCCACGGCGGATATCGTTGCCTATGATGGCGTGCCGCGCGTGAAGATTGGCCGCGAATTCCTGCTGAAGCGGGGCGAGACCCGCCGGCGCAATGGCGGGCAGGGCTGAGACACCTCATTTTGGGTGATTTCACCCAAGCGCAAAAGCATCTAGAAGGCGCGCATGGCCGAGACCCTGAAAATTGCCCTGGCGCAACTCAACCCCCATGAGGGCGCGCTGACCGCGAATGCGGCGCTGATCCGCAAGGCCCGCGCGGAGGCCGCGAAGCTCGGCGCCGATCTGGTGGTGACGCCGGAATTTTCCATCGCCGGCTATCCGCCGGAAGATTTGGTGCGCAAGCCCGCCTTCATCGCCGCCTGCGAGGCGGAAATCGCGGCCCTCGCCGCCGAGACCGCCGATGGCGGCCCTGGCCTGGTGGTGGGTGGCCCCTGGCGCGAAGGCGAGAAGGTTTTCAACGCGCTGTTTTTGCTGGAAGCCGGGCAGATCGCCGCGCGCCGCGCCAAGCATGAATTGCCCAATTATGGAGTGTTTGACGACAAGCGCGTGTTTGATGCCGGCCCCGCACCTGGCCCGGTGCCCTTCCGCGGCTTTCGCCTGGGGCTGATGATTTGCGAGGATTGGTGGTTTCCCGCGGTTTCCGAAACGCTCAGTGAAACCGGCGCGGAAATCCTGATCGCCATCAATGGTTCCCCGTTTGAGGCGGAAAAGCATCAGGCGCGGCTTGATCTTGCTGTCTCCCGCTGCGTTGAAACCGGGCTTGGGTTTGTCTTCGTCAATCAGGTGGGCGGGCAGGATGAGCTGGTGTTCGAAGGCGCATCCTTTGTCATGAATGCGGATCGGTCATTGGCGCATGTCATGCCAATGTTTGCCGAAGGCTTGCGCATTACCGAATGGCGGCGCGATGGCGGTGTGCTGGTGTGCAGCGCGGGAGGTATTGCGCCTGCCCTGCCGAAGCTTGAGCAAATCTATGGCGCCATGGTGCTGGGGCTGCGCGATTACGTGAACAAGAACCGTTTCCCTGGTGTGGTGCTGGGCCTTTCGGGCGGGATTGATTCCGCGATTTCGGCGGCTGTCGCCGTGGATGCGCTGGGGCCTGATCGTGTGCGCGCGGTGATGATGCCATCGCCCTATACCAGCATTGAAAGCCTGGAAGATGCCGCCGAATGCGCGCAGCTTTTGGGTATTCGTTATGAGAATATCGGCATCGGCCCGGCGATGGAGGCTTTCGCGGGGATGCTGGCGCCCGTCTTTGGCAATCGCCCGCCCGATATCACGGAAGAAAACCTGCAATCGCGCATTCGTGGCGTGACGCTGATGGCGCTGTCGAACAAGTTTGGCGATATGCTGCTGACCACCGGCAATAAGAGTGAAATGAGTACGGGCTATGCCACGATTTATGGCGATATGTGCGGCGGTTATTCCGTGCTGAAGGATGTCTATAAGACAACTGTCTTCGCGCTTTCGCGCTGGCGTAATGAGCACTGCCCGGAAGGCGCGCTTGGTCCGCTTGGCATGGTGATGCCCGAACGCGTGATTACCAAGCCACCAAGTGCGGAATTGAAGCCGGATCAGAAGGATCAGGACAGCCTGCCGCCTTATGATGTGCTGGACGCCGTTCTGGAAGGGCTGGTGGAAGGCGAAAAATCCGTGGATGCGCTGGTGGCGGATGGTTTTGATCGTGCGCTGGTGTTGCGCGTTTGGCGCTTGCTGGATCGCGCGGAATACAAGCGCCGGCAGGCACCGCCCGGTGTGAAGATCACGCCGCGCGCCTTTGGGCGGGATCGGCGCTACCCCATCACCAATGGCTTCACGGCGTTGATTTCATGAGTGGCGGTCTCGATCCTCAGCTTTTTGGTGGCGGCGATCTGATCGTGCGCATCATGGATTTGTCGGGCGGCAATGGCAGCGACCCGGTGGAAGAAATTCGTGGCTTTCTTTCCATTGAACACGCCAATGCCTTTGCGCGGCGCTATGTGCGGGATTCCGTGGAACGCTGCCGCGCGCCTGGGTTGGATGCGAAAGCCGTGCTGGATGCCTGGTTTGCCTTTGGCGAGGATGCGGAGGTGGTTGGCGCTGCCGAAGCCGCCTGGATCAGCGGTAGTGAATTGAAGGGTTTCGCCGAAACCCCAGTGAAAGACAGTGAAGAACGCAATTGGCGCATTCTTGACCCGCGCCGCGATGAGGATTCTGAGGACGCGGCATGAAACTCCGTTTTGCCCCTTCGCCCACTGGGCTTTTGCATGTCGGCAATGCGCGCGTCGCACTCGCCAATTGGCTGCTGGCGCGCCGCCATGGCGGGGAATTCCTGCTGCGGTTGGATGATACCGATACCGAACGTTCCCGCGCGGAATATGCCGAGGCGATTGAGGAAGACCTGAATTGGCTCGGCCTGCCCTGGGATGGGCTGGTGCGGCAATCCGATCGGCTGGAGCGCTATGCGGCAGCGGCCGAAAAGCTGAAGGCTGCCGGGCGGCTTTATCCCTGCTTCGAGACGGAAGAGGAACTCGCCTACAAGCGCGAACGCCGCCGGCGGGAAGGCAAGCCGCCGCTTTATGATCGCGAAGCGCTGAAAATGACGCGCGAGCAATATGAAAAGGCGCTGTCGAATGGCAAGCAGCCCTATTGGCGGTTTTTGCTCTCCTCGCGGTCGGTTTCCTGGCGTGATCAGGTTTTGGGTGATCGTAGCGTGAAGCTTTCGGCGATATCGGACCCGGTGCTGATCCGCGCGGATGGGTCGCCGCTTTATACCTTCACCTCGGTTGTTGATGATCTTGAAATGGGCATCACGCATATCGTGCGCGGAGAGGATCACGTCACCAATACCGGCATTCAGATTGATATTTTTGAAGCCCTCGGCGGCAAGCAGAATGCACTCGCCTTCGGGCATTTGCCGCTGCTGACGGATGCGGAAGGCGGTGCGCTATCCAAGCGTTTGGGTTCCATTTCGCTCAGGCATTTGCGGAAGGACGGGATCGAACCGGCGGCTTTGGTGGGCTACCTCGCCGCGCTTGGTACATCGAATGACCCGGTGGCGGGAATGCCGGCTGATCTGGCGCCCGGCTATGATCTTGGGAAGGTTTCGCAATCCACCGCGCGGTTTGATCCACGGCATATGTTGGCGCTTAATCGCAAGCTGCTGCATGGCATCAGCTTTGACGCGGTGAAGGAACGGCTGCCCGAAGGCGCTGATGAGGCGTTCTGGCTCGCGGTGCGCGGCAATCTTGATTTGTTGCGCGAAGCCAAGCCCTGGTTCGATGTGGTGCGCGGCAGCATTGTGCCGCCGGTGCTGGAAAACGAAGGTGATTTCCTGGGCGCGGCGCTCGCTGCCATGCCCTCCGAACCCTGGGATGGCGCCACCTGGGGTGCCTGGACTGCTGCGCTGAAGGACAGCACCGGGCGCAAGGGCAAGGCGCTATTCCTGCCGCTGCGCCTTGCCTTGACCGGTGAAGATCATGGCCCCGATATCGGCACCATCCTGCCTTTGATCGGACGGGATCGCGCGGCACTACGCTTGAAAATCGCAGCAGGCGGCTGAACCATGGTCGAGCTTTTCCTGCATGACAGCGCGGCGCGGACAAAGCGGCGCTTTGAACCGCTCGATCCCGGTCATGTGAAGCTCTATGTCTGCGGGCCCACGGTTTATGATCTGGCGCATCTCGGCAATGCGCGCCCGGTGGTGGTGTTTGACGTGCTGGCGCGGCTTTTGCGCCGGATTTATCCGCGCGTGACCTATGCGCGCAACATCACGGATGTGGATGACAAGATCAATGCGCGCGCGCGCGAAAGCGGTGAGCCGATTGGCGCCATCACCGCGCGCACCACAGCCGATTTCCACGCCGACATGGCCGCCCTTGGCGCTTTGCCACCGGATGTGGAACCGCGTGCCACCGGCCATATCGCGGAAATGATCGCGCTGATCGAAAGGCTGATCGCCAATGGCCATGCCTATGCGGCGGATGGGCATGTGCTGTTCTCGGTCCCGTCCTTCGCCAATTACGGCAAGCTTTCCGGCCGATCACCGGATGAATTGCTGGCCGGCGCGCGGGTGGATGTCGCGCCCTATAAGCGCGATGCCGGTGACTTCGTGCTGTGGAAGCCTAGCGATGCCGAAACACCTGGCTGGGATAGCCCCTGGGGTCGCGGCCGGCCTGGCTGGCATATTGAATGCTCTGCCATGTCCTGGAAGCATTTGGGCGAGAGCTTCGATATTCATGGCGGCGGGCATGATTTGATTTTCCCGCATCATGAAAATGAGGTCGCGCAATCCATCTGCGCTTTCCCCGGCGCGGCCTTTGCGCGCTTTTGGATGCATAACGGCATGCTGCTGGTGGATGGGGAGAAGATGTCGAAGTCGCTCGGCAATTTCCTCACCGTGCGGGATATTCTGAAGAAAGGCGCTTGGGCGGGGGAGGCGTTTCGGCTGCTGCTGCTCCGCACCCATTACCGTCAGGCGCTGGATTTCACTGAAGCCGGCTTGGATGAAGCCAAGGCAGAGTTGGATGATCACTACGCCATGCTGGCGCGTGCCGGTGCCGCGCAGGCGGATGATGACGCTGCCGGCATGGCGGCATGGGCGCTGGAACCGCTTTGTGATGATTTGAACACGCCGCTCGCACTCGCGCGGCTGCGTGATTTGCGCACCCTTGCCAATGCGCTGACGGTCGGCGGTTCGCCCAATGTTGTGCTTGAACGCATGGGCCTGCGGGATGCGCCGGAGATCGGCGCGGTCATCGCCGCCTTCCGTGAAGCTGCTGGCGTGCTGGGGCTGGTGCAAACCGATCCCGCGCAATGGCTGCAAGGTGGCGCTGATGACGCCGCCGCGATTGAAGCCGCCATCGCCGCACGCCTCGCCGCGCGCCAAGCGAAGAACTGGGCGGAAGCCGACCGCATTCGCGATGAATTGAAGGCCCAGGGCATCATTCTGGAAGATGGCGCCGGCGGCACCACGTGGAAACGTGCTTGACCTTCCCCTTATGGCAAGCCGCAAGCTCCTCCGGTTGAACGCCAAACCGGGAGCCTTAAGCATGAAGCGCATCGCCCTTTGCCTAACCCTCGCTGCCCTTGCCCTGCCTGCCGTGGCGCAGCAGGGCCATCAGGGCCATGGCGCGCGTCCCAGCGCCAATGAACCTGCCTCTACACGCGAATTCCGCGCTGCCAATGACCGGATGCATCGCGATATGAATATCCGCTTCACCGGCGATGCGGATCGTGATTTCGCTGCCGGCATGATCCCGCATCACCAGGGCGCGATAGACATGGCGCGCGTGGTGCTGCGCCACGGCAAGGATCCCGGAATGAAGCGCCTCGCGGAAAGCATCATCGCCGCCCAGGAGGCGGAAATTTCCCAACTCAGAGCGTTTCTTGCGCGATGACAGACAGGCGCAAGAAACACTCTGAGTTTTTTGTTTGGTCGCATTTTCCGAGTCGCCAAGTGATGCTCACTTGGCTTGAAAATGCTCCAAGGGCTCATCTCGCGCGATGACAGGCGGGCGCGGGGAAGGGGGGGCGCCGCTCACGCCGCCGCCGGGTGAAAGCCCGATCATTGTGCTGGTGCGCCCGCAAATGGCGCGCAATATCGGCAGCACCGCCCGCGCCATGGCCAATGGTGGCCTGTTCCATTTGCGTATCGTCGCCCCACGCGATGGTTGGCCGCAGCCCGATGCATTGCCGGCGGCGTCCGGCGCTGATCCCATCATTCATGCCGCGCAGGTGTTTGATACGCTCGATGCCGCGCTGGCCGATTGCCATCGCGTTTTCGCCACCTGCCCGCGCCCGCGCCATGTGGTCATCCCCGTCCGGGATGCGCGTGCGGCGGCTGAGGATCTGCGCGCCATCAACGGCAAGGGCCAGCGCGTCGCGGTGCTATTCGGCCCGGAACGTGCCGGGCTGGAAGCGGAGGATCTGGCGCGCGCCGATACGCTGGTGCGCTATCCGCTGAACCCTGAACATAATTCGCTCAACCTTGCCCAGGCGGTGATGATCCTCGCCTATGAATGGTGGATGGCCGCCGAGGCAACGCCGCCGCGCTACCTGATGACCAATGAAACCCATGTCGCGACCAAGGGCGAATTGGATATTTTTCTTGGCCGGCTGATTGCGGAATTGGATGCCTCAGGCTTCCTCGACAATAAGGAAAAGCGCCCAGGCATGGTGCGGAACCTGCGCCATTGGTTTCAGCGGGGCGAGGTGACGGAACAGGAACTCCGCACCCTGCATGGCGTGGTGACGGAATTATCGCGTGGCCGCATGAAGCGTGGCCGCCCGCCGCGTGATGATGTGAAACCGCCTTGGCAGGAGGAATGAAAAACCCCGGCACGCTTGCGCGGGCCGGGGCTTTCAGGAACGCGGCGCCTCTCAGCGCTGCAAGGCCTGCACAATTTCCTGCGTGACCTTCTTCGCATCGCCGAACAGCATCATGGTATTCGGGCGGAAGAAGAGTTCATTATCCACGCCGGCATAACCGCTCGCCATGCCGCGCTTGATGAAGAACACGGTCTTCGCGCGTTCCACATCCAGAATGGGCATGCCGTAAATCGCCGATGATTTGTCGGTTTTCGCGGCAGGATTGGTCACGTCATTCGCCCCGATCACGAAGGCCACATCGGCATCGGCGAATTCCGGATTGATCTCCTCAAGCTCAAACACCTCATCATAAGGCACGTTCGCTTCCGCCAGCAGCACGTTCATGTGGCCGGGCATGCGGCCTGCCACAGGATGGATGGCGTATTTGATTTCGGCGCCTTCCTTCTTGAGCAGATCAGACATTTCACGCAGCACCTGCTGCGCCTGCGCCACCGCCATGCCATAGCCAGGCACCACGATGATCTTCTGCGCATTCTTCATCATATAGGCCGCGTCTTCCGGGCTGCCGGCCTTCACGGGCGGGCGATCCGCCGCCGCACCACCGGCGGCCGCCGAGCCACCTTCGGAACCGAAGCCCCCCAGCAACACATTGATGATGCTGCGGTTCATGCCCTTACACATGATGTAGGACAGGATGGCACCGGAAGCACCCACCAGCGCGCCAGTCACAATCAGCAGCAGATTGCCGATAGTGAAGCCAATGCCCGCCGCCGCCCAGCCGGAATAGCTGTTCAGCATGGACACAACTACGGGCATATCAGCGCCACCAATCGGGATGATCAGCAGGAAGCCCAGCACGAAGGACAGGATCGCAATCAGCCAGAACAGCACATCACTGCCCGTGATCACGAACAGCACCACCAGCAGCGCCAGCAGGATGCCAAGCCCAAGGTTCAGCATATGCTGCCCCTTGAACATGATCGGCGCGCCAGACATGCGGCCATCCAGCTTCGCGAAGGCAATCACGGAACCCGAGAAGGTGATGGCACCAATCGCAAGGCCGAGTGACATTTCCACCAAAGACGCGCCCTTGATATTGCCGCGCACGCCAATGCCGAAGCTCTCTGGCGCATAAAAAGCTGCCGCCGCCACGAATACCGCGGCCAGACCCACCAGCGAATGGAAGGCCGCGACAAGCTGCGGCAGGGATGTCATTTGAATGCGCTGCGCGACAATGGTGCCGATCCCGCCACCAATCGCCAAACCAGCAATCACCAGCGCAATGCCGCCAATATCCATGCCGGGCTTCAACAGCGTGGCCACAATCGCCACCGCCATGCCGATCATGCCGAACATATTGCCTTGGCGGC
>JBIKWX010000010.1:0-25217 GCA_044356095.1 Roseomonas sp. | reverse complement strand
GGCATGTCCATAGGGCCACGGCGCGGGAGGCGGGGCTATAGCGCCCGAAAGTTTTCCACACAAGACCCGCCCCGCAGAAACGGAGATTTCACCTTTATGGGTGTTTAATGCGCCTGTGATCACCCGGCGGTTTGGCCGCCCTTTGGATTCAGGACGAAGTCTCATGTCGCATTCGCAAGCGGATACGCTGCCGGACCCAGAAGTGCTCAGGGCCGCTATGGAGCCCCTTTTCGGCGATTTGCGCGCCTTTATGGACCGCCGCATCGCTGAAGTGAGCGCCGAGGTCTCTGCCAGCGTGCAGCTTCTCGGCATGAGCGAGGAAAACCTGGCGAGCCAGATATCCTCTGTGCATGAGCGTATCGCCGGCATGATTTCCGCCCCGCAGCCGGGCAATCGGACCTCTGGCCAGGAATTGGAAGCGGTGGTGCAGGCAACCGAAGCCGCCGCCAATACCATCCTGGAAGCGGCCGAGGCCATTCAGGAATGGCTGGAAAAGGGCTCCGGCAGCCCGGATGCGCTGCCCGCCATCACCGAAAGGGTGAATGCGATCTTTGAGGCCTGTTCCTTCCAGGATTTGACCGGCCAGCGCATCCGCCGCGCCATTCGCGATTTGCAGCAGGTAGAATCCATCCTGGAGGACATTCTGCCTGAGAACGCCCAGCCCGGCCCCAATGCGGCCCGGCCCAAGGTGGAGTTGAAGGGCGTGGTGCAAACCGTGGCAGACCCGAAGCAGGCCGGCCCCGATCTGGCACAGGATGAGATTGACCGGCTACTGAACGGGTAAATCTTTCACCGGACCCATAAGCGGGTTCCGGTTCGGCGCGCGGCGGCCTATATCCCCGCCCATGCTTTCCTTCCGCAAGATGCATGGGCTCGGCAATGATTTCGTGGTGCTGGATGGCCGCGCCGCACCGCTTGGGCTGACGCGCGCCCAAATGGTTGCGCTGGCGGATCGTCGGCGTGGCATTGGCTGCGACCAGCTGATCATTATGGAGCCTCCGCCAGCCGGCGCTGATGTTTTCATGCGCATCCATAATCCGGATGGGTCGGAAGCCGGCGCTTGCGGCAATGCCACGCGCTGCATCGCTTCCCTGATCGCCGCTGAAACCGGTAAGGCGCGGGTGGTGGTGCGGACGATTTCGGGCGATTTGCCGAGTGAATCCCGCCCCGATGGGCTGTGGCAGGTGGATATGGGGCCAGCGCGACTCGGCTGGCGGGATGTGCCGCTGGCGCGGGAGGCGGATACGCTGCATCTGCCGCTATCCTGCGGCCCGGCGGCGGACCCGGCAGCCTGTTCCATGGGCAATCCGCATGCGACTTTTTTCGTGCCTGATCTGGATGCCTTGCCGATCAGCGATATCGGCCCTCGTTTGGAACATGACCCGATCTTTCCGGACCGCGCGAATATCGGCTTTGTCCAGGTGATGGCGCCGGATCATGCGCGCCTTGTCGTTTGGGAACGCGGTGCGGGGCTCACGCTCGCCTGCGGGTCGGGCGCCTGTGCGGCGATGGTCAATGCGCATCGGCGGGGGCTCACTGGGCGGGCTGCGCGGATTTCCATGCCGGGCGGTGATCTGTTCATGGAATGGCGCCAGGATGGGCATGTGCTGATGACCGGGCCCATCGCCACCGCCTTCACCGGGCAGGTTGATCCCAAGGCGCTGGCGGCATGAGTGCTTCGGAAGCCCCTCGGCTGCTGAGCTTCGGCTGCCGGCTCAATACCTATGAGAGTGAGGCGATGCGCGACCTGGCCAGCAAGGCCGGGCAGGGCAATGCCATCATCGTGAATACCTGCGCGGTGACGGCGGAAGCGGAACGCCAGGCGCGGCAGGCGATCCGGAAGGCGCATCGCGACAATCCCGGTGCGCGCATCATCGTGACCGGCTGCGCGGCGCAAATCGCGCCTGATAAATGGGCGGGCCTGCCAGGGGTGGAACGCGTCATTGGCAATGCCGATAAGCTGAAGCCCGAAACCTGGGCCGCCTTGGATGCGCCGCCTGTGCCGGTGACAGACATTATGGCCGCGCGCGAAACAGCCGCCCATTTGGTGACGGAATTCGCTGGCCGTGCGCGCGCCTTCGTGCAGGTGCAGCAGGGTTGCGATCATCGCTGCACCTTTTGCGTTATTCCCTTTGGGCGGGGGCCTTCGCGGTCTGTGCCGATTGGCGTGATTGTCGAGCAGCTTCGCGCCCTGGTGGCGGCGGGGTATCGGGAAGCCGTGCTGACGGGGGTTGATGTGACCTCCTACGGGCCGGATTTGCCGGGTAGCCCGACACTTGGGCAAATGATCCGGCGCGTGCTGGCGCTGGTGCCGGAATTGCCGCGGCTGCGCTTGTCATCGCTCGATCCCGTGGAAGTGGATGAAGACCTCTGGCGGCTGATCGCGGAAGAACCGAGGCTGATGCCGCATTTGCATCTTTCCTTGCAGCACGGATCGGATTTGATCCTGAAGCGCATGAAGCGGCGGCATTTGCGCGCGGATGCGATTGCGCTGGCGGCGAAGGCGCGGCGGCTGCGGCCCGATATCGTGTTTGGCGCTGATCTGATTGCGGGCTTCCCGACCGAGACCGAAGCGCAATTCCAGGAGAGTCTTGAACTTGTGAGAGATTGCGACCTCTCTTTCCTGCATGTTTTCCCCTATTCGGAACGGCCAGGCACGCCGGCGGCGCGCATGCCGCAAATCCCGGTGCCGGAACGTCGCGCCCGGGCGGCGCGGTTGCGCGAAGCCGGGGCGGCAGCGGCGGCGCGTTACTACGCGGCGCGCTTGGGGCAGGAGGAACAGGTTTTGTTGGAACATCCTGATCGCGGCCATACGGCATATTTCGCGCCGCTCCGCTTGCTGGGCGGCAAGGGCCAGCCAGGGGAAATCCGGCGGCTGCGCGTGATTGGTGCCGATGCCGATGGGCTTGTGGCGGAGGCCGCCTGATGGCGCTGCGCGATTTCTTTGGCCGTTTGCGTGGCGGCAGCGCGCCGCAGCCAACGCCAGAACAGCCTCAGGCGGATGCGCCAGCGCCGTTGCAGGACGCGCCACTGCCTGAAGCCCCAGCGCCGCCTGTCGAAACACCACAACTTGACGCAGAAGCGCCTGCCAAAACTGGGTGGTTTGCGCGGCTCAAGGCGGGGCTTTCGCGTTCTACCGCCAAGCTCACGGAAAGCGTCGTCTCCCTGCTGCACAAGCGGCGGCTGGATGATGAGGCGTTGGAGGAGCTGGAGGAAACCCTGATCACCGCTGATCTGGGTGTCGCGGCGTCACGCCGGATTGTGGAAGGCTTCCGCCGCACGCGCTTCGGCAAGGAAGTGAC
Organism: Roseomonas sp.; assembly: GCA_044356095.1. Taxonomy (GTDB): domain Bacteria; phylum Pseudomonadota; class Alphaproteobacteria; order Acetobacterales; family Acetobacteraceae; genus Neoroseomonas. Next base: position 21,915 of record JBIKWX010000010.1, on the reverse strand, counting down.
CGATGAGGAAGTGAAGGCGGCCTTGGCGGAGGAAATCGCCGCCATTCTGGAACCGGTGGCGCAGCCGCTGGAAGTGATCCCCGCCCGCGCGCCGCATGTGGTGCTGGTGGTTGGCGTGAATGGCACCGGCAAGACCACCACCATTGCGAAGCTTGGCCGTCATTACGCCGAACAGGGGCTGAAAATCGGCTTTGTCGCCGGCGATACTTTCCGTGCCGCGGCAGTGGAGCAATTGCAGGTCTGGGCTGGGCGGACCTCGGCGCGGTTTTTTGCGCCGTCCAAGCCAGGCGCCGATGCGGCGGGGCTTGCCTTCGACGCGCTGAGTGCAGCGCGCGCTGATGGGCTTGATCTGCTGCTGGTGGATACCGCCGGGCGGCTGCACAATAAATCCGCGCTGATGGAGGAACTCCGCAAAATCATCCGCGTGATCAAGCGTGTGGATGAGGCCGCACCGCATTCCGTGCTGCTGGTGCTGGATGCGACAACAGGGCAGAACGCCGTGCAGCAGGTGAAGGTTTTCAAGGAAATGGTGGATGTCACCGGGCTTGCCGTGACCAAGCTTGATGGCTCAGCCAAGGGTGGCGTGGTGGTGGCCTTGGCGCAGGAATTCGGCTTGCCCGTGCATGTGGTGGGCGTTGGTGAAAAATCCGAGGATTTGCGCCCCTTCGCGGCACGGGATTTCGCGCGCGGGCTGATGGGGCTGGACTGAAACGCATTGCTGGCGGATGGTTCGGCGCATGACCAAGCCCCCCATCGCCCGCACCCCCATCCCCGATATCGCCGGCCTGCCGGAAGATATCCGCGCCCGCATCCTGACCGTTCAGGAAAAATCGGGTTTTGTGCCGAATGTCTTTCTGATGCTGGCGCATCGCCCCACAGAATTCCGCGCCTTCATGGCCTATCACGATACGCTGATGGATAAGGCCGAAGGGCTTTCCAAGGCGGAACGCGAAATGATCGTTGTCGCCGTATCATCGCGCAACCAATGCCAATATTGCGTTGTGGCGCATGGCGCCATTCTGCGCATTCGCGCCAGGAATGCGCTGATCGCGGACCAAATCGCCGCCAATTGGCGCAAGGCAGATATCACACCAAAACAGAAGGCCATGCTGGAATTCGCGCTGAAGGTGACTGACCGCGCCAATGAAGTGAATGATGCGGATCATGAAGCGCTGCGTGCTGCCGGTTTCGATGACGAGGCCATTTGGGATATCGCCGCCATCGCCGCCTTCTTTGGCATGTCAAACCGCCTGGCGAATGTGACCAATCTGCGCCCGAATGACGAATTCTACGCCATGGGCAGGGGCTGAAACCATGGCCGAAGCCCGTTGGGAACGCATGACGGCGCCGGAATTGCGTGCACTCGCAGAACGCAATGCGGTGGTGATCCTGCCGGTGGCCGCGCTGGAACAACACGGGCCGCATTTGCCGGTGTGGACCGATAGTTTCATCGGCCATTCCGTCGCCATTCGTGCTGCCGAATTATGCGCTGACCTGCCGGCGGTGGTGCTGCCGCCGATGTGGATGGGCCTGTCTGAGCATCACTTCCCCTTTGGTGGCACGATCAGCCTGGATTACGCGACCTTTGCCGGGGTGCTCCGCTGCGTGATGCGTTCGCTGCTGGCAGATGGGTTTTCGCGGCTGATGCTGTTCAATTCGCATGGCGGGAATATCGAACCCTTGGCCGTTGCCTCGCGCGAAATGGCGCATGAGTTTGGCGTGCCGGTGCTGACCACCTCCATCACCAAAGTGGCGCCCAAGGAAATTGCCGCGGCACTCACGGCGCAACCTGGCATTCACCATGCCTGCGAAGGTGAAACCAGCCTTTGGCTGCATCTTGATCCTTCCCAGGTGCGGATGGATCAGATTGCCCATTCGGTTTCGCCGGGGAATTTCGATGCCTCGGGCCAGGCGGTGACGCGCTTCTGGTCATTTTCTGAACGGGCACCCGTCACGGGGGTTCGCGGCGATCCCCGTGCGGCCACGGCAGAAAAGGGCAAGGCGATTTTCGAAGCCATGGCGGCGGGGCTCGCGCGGGAATTGCGCGATGCGTCGCTTTGGGCCAAGCCTGACGCGGTATGGACACCAGGCCGCGCCCAGGGGCCGCGCTGACACAAGAATAGGGAAACTGCCATGAGCCAGGACACCGCCGACCACATCCTCGCCACACGCCGCGCGAAGCGGATTCTGGCACCCTTGGGCGCCGCTGCCCCAGCGACCCCGGCAGAAGGCTACAAGCTGCAGTATCAGGTCGCGACCAAGCTTGGCGCGGTACCGCCGGCTGGCTTCAAGATCGGCGCCACCACCAAGCAGATGCAGAATATCCTTGGCCTGACCGGCCCCGCCGGCGGCTTTGTGCCGAAGGAAGGGCTGCGCAACACGCCGGCCACTGTGCGCTTCGCAGATTTCCTGAACCCCGGCGTGGAATGCGAAGTGGGCCTCAGGCTTGGGCAGGATCTGCCGCATGGCGCCCATACGCGCGAAAGCGTCGCCGCCGCAGTGGCCGAGGTGTTTCCGGCGATTGAGATTGTCGAAAAACGCTATGGCGATTTGGCCGAGCTTGGCACGCCAAGCCTGATTGCCGATCAGGTCTTCCATGCTGCTGGCGTGCTGGGCGCCCCCACGCCCAATTGGCGCGCGCTTGATCTTGGTGCGACGCGCGGGCGCATGACCGTGGCGGGGACCGTGCGCGGGGAGGGGGTTGGCGCCGACTTGCTCGGCCACCCGATGGAGGCTTTGGCCTGGCTTGCCGGTTCCGATTGCGCGCGTGAATTTGGCGGGCTGCGCGCGGGGCAGGTGGTGTTCCTCGGCTCCGTCACGCCGCCCATTTGGTTGGATGGCCCCTGCGATGTGCTGGTCGAATTCGACACGCTTGGTAAGGTTGCCTTGAGCTTCACCTGATAGCCTGGCTTTGGCGCAGCGTGTGGCCGCTGCGCCGAAGGTGTCAATTAATTGCAAATAAACTTTCGATGTTTACCTTTTTGCTTACCTCTTATTAACCTTTCCATTGTTACAAGGGGTCCATGGCGTTGAATACGCCCTAAACGTGCCAAAACGGCTGTGTGAATGGACCAAAACCATGCAGACCGCCGATTGGAAGTTACTTCCTGACGAAGTGCAGCTTGTACTCTCCCGCGAAGCCATGCGCCGTGCCGCTGATACGCTCGCTGAACACGCTGAAATGCTTGCCGCTGAAATGGAAGATGGCGCCTTGCGCGATCGTGGCGGCCCGGATGCGCTCAGGCTTTTTGCCGCGCTGGTGCGCACCACGCATGATGAGGGCTTTGGCCAGGTTGGCCATGCCTGATCAGCGCCTGATCAGATTGTAGCGAATACGCAGATCAATCTCGATTTCGTTGGAAGTTGGGCGTTTGAACGCGGGCAGTTTCGCGCCACGAAAGACGGATTGCGAATAGTGATTGAGCAGGATGGAACGTGATGGGGTGCGCAACTCAACGCGCCGCACCGTACCATCCGGTGCGGCTATGATGCGCACCCCGACCAAGCCCTGATCGCCGAGTTCAGCGGCATCTCGCGGATAGCGCAGATTTAGCGCAAGCCAGCGATAGAATTCGCGCTGCCAATCATCGGCATCATCCGCACCACGCACTTGAAGATTGGGAATGCCAAGCTGCGACTGGCCAACTGGCGGCAGCGTGAAATCCAATTGATGGCCTGGCCGATAGCCCGGCTCCCCCAACCTGATCGGCGGCAAATGTGACAGATCAAGCGGAGGGCGCGGTTCCGGCATGGGCCGTGGCGTCGCTGGACGCTGGGCCTCGGCCGGCGGCGCGGGAGGCGTCGGGCGCGGCGCTTCAGCGATTTGCGGCGGCGGGGGAGGGGGAGGGGGCGGTGGGGGCGGAGGTGGCGGAGCGGGAGCTTCGGCCAGCGGCCTAGGCGGGGCGGGCGGCGCCGTGCTTGGCGGCGTGGGTGGCGTGATGGGTTGCGGCGGGCGCGGCGGCTCGGGCGGTGGCGGTGGCGCAGCTGCTTGCGGCGGCGTGGGTGGCGCCGGCGTCACAGGCGGGGTTTGGGGCGCAGGTGTCGGTATGGGCGGCGGGGAGGGTGGCACTTCAACCGGCGCCCCCTGCTCAGTCGCCGAATTGAAGACAATGTCAAAACCCTGTTCTTCAACTTCCAAGGCGCCTTGGCGGGGTGCGCGAGGGTCCAATTCCAGAAAAACGACCACGGTGAACAGCAGATGCGCCAGCACCGAGGCCAGAATAGCACGCCCACCAAGGCCCGGCCGCTTCGGGCTGGTCTGGCCCATCGGGCGCCGGCCTTTTGCTTCAGCCGCGCCAGGGCGGGGCAATTCGGGTTCGGTACGGCGCATCGGTGGCAAAAGGGTCCTGACAAAACGAAATGGAGACTCGGTTCCAGGCCGAGTTGCGGAATGAGCACTCTCTGCTACATCAATCCCGCGCGCCGGGTTAGCACAGGGGTAGTGCAGCTGATTTGTAATCAGAAGGTCGGGGGTTCAAATCCCTCACCCGGCACCAGCGCCCCCCCTATCCCGCCAACGCCATATCCAAGTCACGAATCAAATCCGCCGCATCTTCAAGCCCGATTGAAAGTCGCACCACATCCGGCCCCGCACCGGCGGCCAGGCGCTGTTCTTCGGTCAATTGCCGATGCGTGGTGGAAGCAGGATGCAGGATCAGGCTGCGCGTATCGCCAACATTCGCAAGGTGCGAAAACAGCCGCACATTCTCAACCAGGCGAATACCGGCTTCAAACCCGCCCTTTACACCAAAGGTAAAGACCGAACCCGGCCCTTTCGGCAGATAGCGCTTGGCGAGTGCGTTGAAGGGGCTGCTCGGCAAGCCGGCATAGGATACCCAAGCCACCTTTTCATGCCCTGCGAGGAATTCCGCCACTTGCTGCGCATTCGCAACATGGCGTTCCATGCGCAGATGCAGCGTTTCAATCCCAGTGATAGTGAGCCAGGCATTCATCGGCGAAAGCGTGGGACCGAAATCACGCAGCGCCACGGCGCGCGCCTTGGTGGTAAAGGCGAAATCGCCGAAATTCTCGTAAAATTTCAGCCCGTGATAAGCAGGTTCGGGGTCCGCCATGCTCGGGAATTTACCATTGGCATAATTGAACTTGCCGGATTCAACAATCATCCCACCCAGCGAATTACCATGCCCACCCAGGAATTTCGTCAGCGAATGTGTGATGATATCCGCGCCATGTTCAAAGGGACGGCACAAATAGGGTGAGGCGAGGGTGTTATCTACAATCAGCGGAATGCCTGCCTCATGCGCGATATCGGCAATGGCGCGCAAATCCACGACAATGCCGCCAGGATTGGCCAGGCTTTCGACAAAAATTGCCTTGCATTTCGGCGTCAGCGCATGGCGGAAATTCTCGGGCGCGGTCGGGTCCACAAAATGGCAGGTCCAGCCGAGCTTCTTGAAGCTGAGGGCAAATTGCGTGAGCGACCCGCCATAAAGATTGCGGCTGGCCAGGAATTCATCACCCGGTTCAAGCAGCGTGAAGAAGGTGACGAATTGCGCGGCATGGCCAGACGCCGTTGCCACCGCCGCGCGCCCGCCTTCAAGGCTCGCAACACGTTCTTCCAACACTGCCACTGTGGGGTTGGAAAGCCGCGTATAGACATGGCCAAAATTATGCAGGTTGAACAGGGAAGCGGCGTGATCAACATCATCAAACACAAAACTCGTTGTCTGATAAATCGGCGTGCCGCGCGCGCCTGTGGTGGGATCAGGCGCCGCACCCGCATGGATGCTGCGTGTGGCAAAGCCGTAATCCAGATTACGCGGCGGCAGGGGGCTATTGCGGGTTTTGCGATCTGCCGGCGGTTCCGGCGGGCGATTGCGGATCAGGCCGGAATTGACACCACTCCAAGACAATTCGCCACCGAAACGGCTGAATTCAATCTTCGGGCAGCGATCCATGATCACTTCAAGCCCGGCCGCTTCCGCCTTGGCCGCTGCGCCATCATGGCGCACGCCAAGCTGCGCCCAAAGTACCTTGGCGCCGATCGCAATCGCCTCATCGGCAATGCCGGGCAGCGCATCCGCAGCGCGGAACACATCCACCATATCCACCTGGTCAGTGATATCGCCAAGCTTGGCGTAAACCACCTCTCCCAACAGGGTTTGCCCCGCCATGCCTGGGTTCACCGGAATGACGCGATAGCCTTTGGACTGCAGGTATTTCATGACGAAATAGCTGGGCCGGTTCCAATTGCCCGAGGCACCCACCAGCGCGATCGTCCGCACCCGCTGCAGGATGGAGCGGATTTTCGCATCGCTATAGGCAAGCGGTGCCGGCTGGTTCATGGCGGAAACCTCAGATCATGTTCAGGACCAAGGCTTTCGTTTAGCATGTTTCAAGACCCAACTCCCACCCCAGGCTATGCGCATGATCGCCATTATTTTCGAAGTTGAACCGGCGGAAGGCCGACTTAATGATTATCTGGAACACGCGGCGGCGCTGCGGGAGGAATTGCAGCGCATGCCGGGCTTTGTTTCGGTGGAGCGCTTTCGCAGCTTGACCAATCCCGCCAAGCTGCTCAGCCTTTCGCTTTGGGAAGATGAGGGCGCCGTCACGCGCTGGCGCTGCCATGCGGGGCATCGTGCCTCTCAGGCCGCGGGGCGCAATGGCATCTTCGCGGGCTATCGGCTGCGCGTGGCAGCGGTGCTCCGCGATTATGGCATGGCGGAACGGCGCGAAGACGCGCCGGCGGATAGCAACGCGCTTTGGGGGCTGTGACGCGCCTTCAGCCCTGCCCGAAAGCGCGCGCAATTTCCCGCAACTTGAATTTCTGGATCTTGCCGCTTGGCGTGCGCGGCAATTCCGCCACGATTTCCAAACGTTCCGGCATGTATTGCCGCGCCATGCGCTGCGTTTCCAGATGGGCAGTGACCTCCGGCAGGGTCAGGCTGGCGCCTTCGCGCAGCCGTACAAAGGCGCAGGCGCGTTCACCAAGCCGTGTGTCTGGGAAGCCGACAATCGCCACCTCGGCCACCGCAGAGTGCTTGAACAGCAGGCCCTCAACCTCCACCACTGGGATATTCTCACCACCGCGAATGATGATGTCCTTGGAACGCCCGGCGATCCGGATATAGCCATCCGCATCCATCCGCGCGAGGTCACCTGTATCAAACCAGCCATCCGGATCATTCGGGTTGAGTTCCGGGCGCTTCAGATAGCCGATGAAATTGGAACAACCGCGCACCTGCAATTGCCCATCCTGACCGGTGGGCAAAATTGTGCCTTCCGCATCCACAATGCGAAGTTCAATGCCGGGGAGCGTGCAGCCATCGGTGGTGGTGGCCTTTTCCTCACCATCATCCAGTTTCGTTGTGGTGACGGCGCCGTTTTCCGACATGCCCCAAGCGGAAATGATCGCAGCGCCAAGCGTCTGCCGCGCCTTCGCCACCAGCGCACGCGGGATAGGTGCGCCGGCCGAGACGAAAACGCGGAGGCTCGGCGTGCCCTGCCCGGAAGCCGCGACATGTTCCGTCAGATCATTCAGGAAGGGCGTCGCACCCATGGTGAAGGTCGCACCCTCATCGCGGATTTGCCGCGCCATTTCGGGGGCCGAGAAGATATCCTGCAAAATCGCTGTACCGCCCAGCATGATGGGCAGCACAATGCCATACATGAAGCCCAGCTGATGCGCCAAAGGGGATGGCATGTGGATCACATCATTCACACCAAGCCCAAGCCGTTTCGCGAAATATTCCAGATTGGACAGCATGGTGTTGGAACTATGCATCACCCCCTTGGGCTCACCGGTGGTACCGCTGGTGTAAAGTAGCTGAATCACCTCATCAGGGCCGGGACCATCTGCGGGCGTAAAGGGCGTGGCGGGGGAGGGGTGTTCCAGCAGGCGCGCAAATCCATCAGGACCATTACGCCCGACCACAAAAACATGCGCCAGCTTCGGCAAGTGTTCGCGCAAATTGGCCGCCATGCCGGCATAATCAAAGCCACGGAAATTTTCCGGCACTACCAGAATCTTGCTTTCCGCCAATCCCAGCATGAAGCGCAATTCGCGTTCGCGGAAAATCACCATCAGGGGATTGCTGATGGCGCCAAGCTTCAGGCAGGCCAGATGCAGGATGGAAAATTCCCACCAATTCGGCAGTTGGAAGGAAACCACATCACCGCGCCCAATCCCATGCGCACGCAAGGCTGCCGCCAGTCGGCTCGACAGGTCATCAATCTGCCGATAGGAAAGCCGCGTTTCCGTGCCGAGATCGGAACGGCAGGCGACAATCGCCGTCTTGTCAGGACACTGCGCCACGGCGCGCGCCAAATGCTGCAGCAGTGTTTCGTCGCGCCAAAAGCCTTGGGCGCGCATGGCGGGGCCACGAATGGCGATATCATTCCCCTGGACTGTCATGGTTTCCTCCTGCTTTTGAAGCGAGCGTCTTTGCGCCCTTCGCTTTATCCCTTGCCGGCATATTGAACGGCAAGACGCCCAGCCTTTTCGCGCGCCACAATCAGTTTCATGATTTGCGCCGTGCCATCACCGATCTCAAGCCCCATCACATCGCGCAACCGCTGCTGATGCGGCAGATCGAGCGACCAGCCATAATGCCCATGCGTCAATAGGCATTGATGGATCACATCCACCGCCGTTTTCGGCCCAAGCCATTTGCACATGGCGGCTTCCGAAGTATGCGCCTCATCAGCATCGCGCAGACGCAGCGTGTGGTAGCAAAGCTGGCGAATGGCAGCGATCAAGCCTTCACCCTCCGCCAGCGGGAAGCTGACACCTTGATATTGCGCGAGCGGCGCGCCAAAGGCTTGCCGTTCCGTGATATAGGACCAGCTTTCATCCAGCGATGCCTGCGCCGCCGCGCAGCATTGCAGGCCAATCAAGGCACGGCTGTAATCGAAACCCTGCATCACCTGCACAAAACCCATGCCTTCTTCGCCAAGAAGATGGCTCGCGGGGAGGCGCACCTCATCAAAAAAGATCGAGCCGCGGCCAATGGCGTGGCTGCCCAAATCCTTGAAGCGCGTGGTGCTGATGCCTGGCGTATTCATGGGCACCAGAAAGGCCGAGATACCGCGCGCGCCCGCTTCAACCGGCCCGGTACGCGCAAAGACCACCGCCGCATCCGCCTGATCCGCCATGCTGATCGAGGATTTTTCGCCCTTGATTACGAAGGAGTCACCATCGCGCCGCGCGGAAAGCGCCAGATTGGCAGCATCCGACCCGCCACGCGGTTCGGTCAACGCAATGCAGAACAGCGCCTCACCAGAGACGATGCGCGGGATCCAATGCCCGGCCAATTCGGGTGACGCATGGCGCGCAATGATCTGCCCATTGAGCGATGCCAATAACGGCACATAGGACACATTGATGTCACCATAGGCAAGGGCTTCAATCGCCAGCCCCGCCGTGACACTGGGTTCGCCAAGCCCGCCATAGCGTTCCGGCAAATCCGCGCCAATCAAGCCAAGCGCACCCATTTCCAGCAACAGGGCGCGATCGAGCCGCGCCTCTGCCTCGCGCTTCATATAGCCAGGCGCGATTTTCTCCCGCGTGAAGCGTTGCGCGGTTTCCTGGAAGGCGCGCTGGTCATCCGTCAAGGGGCGGGTCATGGTAGGATCACTTCTGATATTTGCGGAAATCGGGTTTGCGCTTTTCATTGAAGGCGCGCACGCCTTCCTTCGATTCCTCGGTATCGTAATACATGGTCAGCGCCTGCATTCCCATGCCGCTGATGCCGCGAATATTCTCGCTATCCGCGTTGAAGGAACGCTTGGCGATGGCAATCGCGGTTGGGCTGCGTTCCAGAATCTCCGCGCACCAGCGCGCCACTTCCGCATCCAATTGGTCATGCGGCACCACAACATTCACCAGGCCCATGCGCTCAGCCTCGGCGGCGGTATAGCGGCGGCAGAGATACCAGATCTCGCGCGCCTTTTTCTCCCCCACGATGCGCGCCAGATAGGCAGTGCCGAAGCCCGGATCCACTGAGCCCACCTTCGGCCCCACCTGGCCGAATTGTGCCTTTTCCGATGCGATGGTCAGGTCACAAAGGGTTGCCAGGACATTGCCGCCGCCAATCGCATAACCCTGCACGCGCGCAATCACGGGCTTTGGCACATCGCGGATCAGGCTTTGCAATTCCTCGACCGGCAGACCGATCATGCCGCGACCATCATATTGCCCATCATGCGCGCTTTGATCGCCACCGGTACAAAAGGCGCGATCACCAGCACCTGTCAGCACAATCACGCCAATGGATTTATCCCAGCCGGCGCGGTTCAGCGCATGGATCAATTCTTCGCAGGTCTGGCCACGAAAGGCATTCATCACCTGTGGGCGATTGATCGTGATGGTCGCAACCCCATCCTGCGCTTCGAACAGAATATCCTGATAAGTCATGATGCTTTCCCTCAGCCGGCCATGGTCAGGCCGCCAGAGACACTCAGCACCTGGCCGGTGACATAGGCGGCATCGTCACTCGCGAAAAACAGAATGGCGCCGGGCAGGTCTTCCGGCTCACCAATACGGCCCATGGGGGTGGCGCGACGGAAGGCTTCTTCCAGCTTTTCCGGATTACCGGCGCCCTTTTTGTAGTCAGCGAAAAGCGCAGTATTGGTCGCACCGGGGCAGACCACATTCACGGTAATGCCATGGCGCGCATGTTCACGCGCGATGGTTTTGGAAAACCCAACCAGCCCGGCCTTGCAGGCCGCATAAACCGCTTCACCGGAAGACCCGACACGCGCCGCATCGGAAGCGATATTCACAATCCGCCCATGCCGACGTTCCAGCATGCCGGGCAGCACCGCATGATGCATATTGAGCGCGCCGGTCAGGTTGATCGCGATCAGCTTCTGCCATTCATTGGGCGTTGTATCCTTGAACAGGCGGAAGATGTCCCAGCCGGCATTGTTCACCAGAACGCTGATGGGGCCGAGTGCCGCTTCCGCCACTGCCACGGCCGCCTTGACACCTTCATGATCCGTGATGTCACAGCGAAATGCCTGGGCGACGCCGCCGGCCTTGGTGATATCAGCCGCGGTTTCAGCCGCGCTTTCGGCATTGATGTCAAACACCGCCACGCGGCTGCCCGCGTTCCCGAAGCGCCGGCAGGTGGCCCCGCCGATACCGCCGCCGCCACCGGTGACGATGACCGTTTTGTTCTGAAGGCCGCGCATGTTTCCCCCTGGTTCGGTTCAAACAAGATTTGACTGGCAGGACCAGAATGACAATACTATGATATATTAAATCTGAAATGGCAAGCTATTGATGCAATTATCCATCGCCACCCCCGAAAATCCAACCGCGCGCGAGGATGATGCGGCGCGGTTTGACGTCGCCAATCGGCTTTTTCTCAGGCTTTATCAAGCCTCTAACCTACTGCATAAAACCGGCACGCGGGCGGTAGCAGGCTTTGGCGCCACTACCCAGCAATGGGCAGTGATGGGGGCCTTGGCCCGTCCGGCCAGCCGGGATTCGGGGCTGACGGTGAAGGAATTGATCGCCTTTCTGATGGTCAGCCGGCAGAATCTGACCGCGGTGATTGATCGGCTGGTGGCAGCGGGCCTTGTGGAGAGGCTCCGTGCGGGCGGCGATGGCAGGCTCAGGCATGTGCGCCTGACGGCGGAAGGAAATCGGCAATGGGCAGCGATGGGGCCGGCCATCCGCGCCTATTACCAGGCGGCGCTCGGTGATTTCTCGACCGAGGAATGCGTGCAGCTTTTTCGCCTGCTTGATCGGCTGCGCGGCAGCCTCAACCGGATTGCGGAACCGGAATAGTCGCGCCTAATCCACCGCGTTGCGAAAGCCGCGCCCATCCGGGCCTTGCGTGATGCCAATCACGCCCGGAAAGGGGTAATGCGCGCCGGCAAGTCGCAAGCCGCTTTGCGCAGCCTCGGCCAATAGCGCGGTGCGTGTCGTCAGGGATTGCGCCTGATCCACATCGAACAAGAAGCCCCATTCTGGATGCTTGATTTGCAGCGCCGGCAAATGCAGCGCATCGGCGGCGATCAGCAAGGGCTTTTCCGTGCCAAGCTGAAAACCGACCTGGCCGGGTGTATGTCCGGGGAGTGCGCGTACCGCCACACCTGGCAGGATTTCATTGCCCGGATGAATGACGACAAGGCGTTCCCGATAGGCTTGCAAGGCAGCTTCCGCAATCGGTAATTGTACGCGCTGCACGCCATCAATCTTGTCCGGTTCGGACCAGAAGGCGATTTCATCTGCCGCTGCATACATGGTTGCATTGGGGTAAACTAAGCGTCCTTCGTGAAACAGCCCGCCGGCATGGTCCCGGTGCAGATGGGTCATGAAAAGATCCGTGATCTCATCTGGTGCAATGCCAAGGCTTGCCAGGGCCTTCGGCAAATGCCCAAGCGTATCGCCGCGCCAAATGCCATCGCCCGCGTCAATCAGGCAAAGCCTTTTTCCATGGCGCAGCAGAAAGGCATTCACTGAAACCGTCATGTCGTTCAGGTCCTGCCCATCGGCGATGGCCAGATCATCGCCAATGCCGCGCTTGATATCGGGAAAGCGCGACAACTCCATATCCAGATAGCCATCACAAAGCGCATAAAGCTCCAAACCATCAACGCCGAGCCGTTCCGCCTTGCCGCCAGAGGCGCGAATGCGCCTTGTTGTCTCACCCATGCTATGGCTCCCTCTTACGCAAGGAAAAGCGCATTCTGCGGCGCTGTCCAGCCCGGGCCATCTTGCCTAATCGCGCCCTGCATGGGTTGATGAGGGTGAAAGCAAAGGGGCAGGCCATGCCAGAATATGACTACATCATCATCGGCGCCGGTTCGGCGGGTGCGGTGGTGGCCAATCGCCTTTCCGCCGATCCGCGCAACAAAATTCTGCTGCTTGAAGCCGGCCCCGCCAGCTATCGCTGGACGCGCATTCCTGTGGGCTATGCGCGCATGATCAATAATCCTGCCGTGAATTGGCTCTATACGTCTGAACCGGAAGCCACCACGAATGGTCGGCGCCTGCCCGTGCCGCGCGGGCGCATTCTGGGCGGGTCAAGTGCGATCAATGGCCTCGCTTTTGTGCGTGGCCAGGCGCAGGATTTCGATACCTGGGCGCAAATGGGCAATCGCGGCTGGAGCTACGCGGATGTGCTGCCCTTCTTCAAGCGGATCGAGACCTATCAGGGAGATGGCGACGCCACTTATCGCGGCAAGGATGGGCCTTTGCGCGTGACGAATCCAGAACCTCGGGAAGCGATTTTCCAGGCGCTGATCAAGGCCGCCGGTGAGGTCGGCATTCGCCACAACCCCGATTACAATGGCGCGCACCAGGACGGCATTGCCATGAGCCAGGCGAGCATTTCGGGTGGACGGCGCATGAGCACGGCTGCCTGCTACCTGGACCCGATCCGTGGCCGCGCCAATCTGCATATCGAAACCGAGGCGCTGGCGGAGAGGCTGATATTCCAAGGCAGGCGCTGCATTGGCGTGCGCTATCGGAAGGGTGATCAGGCGCAGGAAGCACGCGCCGGGCAAGAGGTCATCATCAGCGGTGGCGCAATCAATTCGCCGCAATTACTGGAACTGTCCGGGATTGGTCAGCCGGAACGCTTGCAGGCGCTGGGCATTGAAACGCTGCATGCGCTGCCCGGCGTTGGTGAGAATTTGCGTGACCATTACGCGCCGCGCACGCGCTGGGCGGTGGGCGCCAAGGGCTATACGCTGAATGATCGCGGGCGCGGGCTCGGTTTGGTGGAACAGGCCTTGCGCTATGCGCTGACCGGCAAGGGCATGTTGGGTTCGGTGGCGGCGCCCATGCGCGCTTTCGTCTTTTCGCGAGAAGGGCTGGAAGCGCCTGATCTTTTGCTGGGGTGGGTGCCGGCTTTTACCGAACCTGGGCGGAATGGCCCGCGCATTGCCGCGCAATCCGGCATGACCTGCTACGCCCATGTCATGCGCCCGGAAAGCAAGGGGCATATCCATATCACCTCGGCCGATCCCAAGGCGCCGCCGGCGATTCATTTCAATTTCCTCTCATCGCCCGTGGATGCGGCGCTGACGGTACGCGCGATCCAAATCGCGCGGTCCATCATGTATGCGCCCGCCATGGCGCCGTTGCGGCTGACGGAAATTGCCCCTGGTCCGGCGCGACAAAGCGATGCGGACATCATCGAATGGGTGAAGCAGGTAGGCGAGACCACCTATCATCCTGTTGGTACCTGCAAGATGGGCAATGACCCGATGGCGGTCGTGGATGCAAGGCTTCGCGTGCATGGCATTGCCGGGCTACGCGTGGCGGATGCTTCCATCATGCCGGCGCTGACTTCCGGCAATACCAATGTGCCCTGCATCATGATTGGCGAGAAAGCCGCCGACATGGTGCTGGGCGATGCAAAGGCCATGGCAGCATGACATTGAATGAGGCAATCGCGGCGCAAAAGCCGCTGGTGCAACAATTATTGGATGGCGTGGCGGCGATTGGTGCCGACCCGCCAGGCATCACGCGCGATGCCTATGGGCGCGGCGAGAACGAGGCGCATGATCTGATCCGCAAGGCGGGTGAGGCGCTTGGCATGCAGGCCAGCCTTGATGCCGGCGCCAATCTTTCGCTGCGCTGGGCAGCCGAAAAGCCGGAGGCGCCGCCGATCATCATCGGCTCCCACTTGGATAGCATTGTGCAGGGCGGCAATTTTGACGGCGCGGCGGGCGTGATTGCCGGCATTGGCGCCGTTGCGGCGCTGCAAACCGCAGGCATCACGCCGCGCCGGGATATCGAAGTGCTGGCGCTCAGGTGTGAGGAAGCGGTTTGGTTCGGCCTTGGCCTGATTGGTAGCCGGTGTTTGTTGGCGCGCCTGCCGGAAGGCGCGCTGGAATTGCGCCATGCGCGCACGGGCAAGACGCTGGCGGAAAGCATCACAGCGGCGGGTGGCGATCCGGCGCGGCTGAAACACGGCAAGCCCTTGCGTGATCCCGCTGCCATTGGTGCTTACCTGGAAGTGCATATCGAACAGGCGCCGCAATTGATTGAGGCGGATGCGCCGATTGCCATTTGCCTCGCCAATCCAGGCAATCTGCGCCATCCCTTCATTCGTATTACGGGTGAGGATGCGCATACTGGCCTGCCGCATCGCTTTCGGCGTGATGCCGCGCTGGCGGGGGCGGATTTGTCGTTATGCCTTGAAAAGCTTTGGCTGGCAGAAGAAGCCGCAGGCCGGCCCATGGCGGTGACGATTGGACGGTTTCATACGCCCGCGGATCGGCATTCACTCACCGCCGTTTCAGGTGATTTCGAACTGAGCCTTGATCTGCGCGCCTATGACGCGGCGCATCTGGTGGTACTTGAAGCCAAGCTGCAGGAGATTGTGGCGGATGTCGCCGCGCGGCGGCATGTGAAGATCACGCTTGGCGAACGCAGCAGTGCCGCCCCTGGACTGATGGACCCTGAGCTTATGGCAAGCTTGGCCGATGCCGCCGCAGCCTGCGGCATCACCGCGCCGCGCTTGCATAGCCCGGGTACGCATGATGCGAATAACTTCGCTGCCAGCGGTGTTAAGACCGCGATGATCTTGGTGCGTAATCAAAACGGCAGCCATAACCCGCATGAGGCAATGGAAACCGATGATCTGATGGCGGCGATGGCGGTTTTGGCGGGGTTTCTTGCGAGAGAGTAAGGCGGTTGAACGAACAGGCGGCCCCCCTGCCGCTTGGCCATAGGCGAACTGCTGCGTGAATTTCTTTGAAATGCGGCGCCTTCTGTGTCAATAAATAACCTAGGATTTGCTTATGCCGCCAAGCATCTGGAGAAATACCATGCAATCAACCCGCCGTTCCCTTTTCCTCACAGGTGGCGCGCTAATCGCGAGCCCGGCGCTGCTACATCCGGCAAAGGCGCAACCTACTGCGGCGTCCGCTACCATCGGCACCCCAGGCTTTCACCGCTTCAAGGTTGGTTCTTTCACGGTGACTACCGTGTATGATGGCTTCGTGGCGCGCCCCTTGGAAGGCTTTGTGCGCAATGCCCCCCTTGCGGAAGTGCAGGGTGTATTGCGTGACGCCTTTCTGCCCACCGACCGCATGGTTATTCCCTATACCGTGACGTTTTTGGATACGGGGCGGGACCTGATCGTTTTTGATAGCGGCAATGGCGTGACGCCGGCCGGTGCCACGACCGGGCGCATGATTGCCAATATGCAGGCCGCCGGCATCGACCCGGCCCGGGTAACCCGCGTGGTCATGAGCCATTTCCATGGCGACCACGTAAATGGCTTGCTGAATGCCGAAGGCGCGGCTGCCTTCCCCAATGCGGAAGTGATCGTCCCGGAAGCCGAGATTGCCTGGTGGGGCGATGCCACAAATGAAACCCGCAGCCCTGAAGGCCAACGCGCGACCTTCGCCAATAGCGCGCGGCGCCTTGCCCCCTATGCCGCGCGGCTGCGGCGGATTGGCCCTGACGCTGAAGTGATCCCCGGTGTGCGCTCTGTCGCGGCCTATGGCCATACCCCTGGCCATACCTGCTATCACATCGCCGATGGCGCGGATCAGATGATGTTCGTTGCCGATACCACGAACCGCCCGGAACTGTTGGCGCGTCGGCCTGAATTCCACATTATTTTTGATTTCGATGCCGTGGCGGCGGAGGCCGCGCGCCGACGTATTTATGACCGCGTGGCGACGGATCGCATCCGCATCACTGGCTACCATTTTCCCTTCCCGGCAAATGGATTCCTTGCCAAGGAAGGCAGTGGCTATCGCTTTGTTGCCGCGGATTGGTCAGGGGCCGTCTAACACGCGGTTAGACGTGAAAGCTTTCGCCGCAGCCGCAGCGACCCTTTTCATTCGGGTTGGTGAAGGTGAAGCCCGCTGACATGGTCTTCACCTCATAATCCATCACGGTGCCAATCAGGAACAATGTGGCCTTGCGGTCCACCAGCACCGTGACACCCTTATCAGTGACACTCTCATCACCCGCGCTTGGCGCATCCACCCAGGAAAGATCATAGGCAAGGCCGGAACAGCCCTTTGTCTTCACCGCAATGCGCAGGAACTTGCCCTGTTCGCCCTTCGCGTAAAGCGCGCGCAAACGCTCCGCCGCACCATCGGTCAAGGACATCAGCGGCGGCAAGGCGCGCCGTGCGGGTTTGGCTTCGATGCTCACATTCATGCCATCACCTCAAAACATATTGAGCGCGAGCCGCGCATCTTCGCTCATGCGGGAATGATCCCAGGGCGGGTCCCAGACCACTTCCACAAGCACATCGGAAACGCCTTCAATCCCACTCACTGCTTCTTCCACCTGGTTCGGCAATTCCTGCGCGGAAGGGCAGGATGGCGTGGTGAGTGTCATTTCCACCTTCACCTTGCCGTCATCGCCGATCTCAATCGCGTAAATCAGGCCAAGTTGATAGATATCAACTGGAATTTCCGGGTCAAACACCGTGGAAATGGCGCTGATCACCGCGTCTTCGGAAACCGGCTGCGCGGGCGGCTTCACCTCGCCCTCGGGCGTCCAGGCAGCATGGACCGGGGCTTCGGTCTTGGTCGCGTCGTCACTCACTGCTCGCCTCCTTCGCGCCGGCAAGAGCAGCGTTCAGCGTATGCCAGGCGAGTGTTGCGCATTTCACCCGACTTGGAAATTCATGCACGCCCGAAAGTGGCGTCAGCCTTTCCATCGCATCTTCCAGGGAAGCCGCGCAGGCCGGGCATTGGCCGGTCATCGCCAGATCACGAAAGGCGCTGCCAAGCGCTTGCGCCTCCTCCGGCGTTTTGCCACGCACGGTTTCGGTCATGAGGGATGCACTCGCCATGGAAACGGCGCAGCCGCGGCCCTGAAACGCAGCATCGGCGATATGCCCATCCGGCGTCATTTTCAGGAAAAGCTCCATGCGGTCACCGCACATCGGGTTATCGCCACGCGCGGTACGGTCCGCATCTTCCAACCGGCGGAAATTGCGCGGCTTGCGGCCATGATCCAGAATCACTTCCTGATAAAGATCACGCAAATCGCCGAAGAAATCACCGCCGCTCATGCGAAGAACTCCCGCGCTTTCACGAGCGCACCGGCGAGGTAATCCACCTCCTCCGGCGTGGTATAAAGCCCGAAGGAAGCGCGCGCGGTGCCTTGTTCCACCCCAAAACGCGTATGCAAGGGTTCGGCGCAATGCCGCCCGGCGCGGATGCAAATGCCGGCGCGATCAAGCAGGGTGGAAAGATCATGCGGATGGGCGTTATCCAGCGAGAAAGCAAAAACCCCGCCGCGATCCTGCGCACGTCCCAATAGAGTAAGCCCCGGCACGTCTGATAGCTTCCGCATGGCATGATCCACTAGCGCTCGTTCATGCGCTTCAATTGTGGGCATGCCGATGGCGGTCACGTAATCAATCGCGGCATGCAGCCCAACCGCTTCAATGATGGCGGGCGTGCCGGCTTCAAAACGCGCGGGCGGCTTGGCCCAGGTGGATTTTTCGAAAGTGACGCTTTCAATCATGTCACCGCCACCCAGGAAGGGCGGCATGCGATCCAGATGTTCAAGCTTGCCCCACAACACACCAATGCCGGTTGGCCCGTAAAGCTTATGGCCGGTGAAGCAGTAGAAATCGCAGCCAATGGCCGCAACATCCACGCGCCGATGTACCACAGCTTGCGATCCATCCAGCAGCACCTTAGCACCATGCGCATGCGCAAGCGCGACCACGCGTTCAACCGGTGTGACAGTGCCCAGCACATTGGACATATGCGCAAGCGCCACCAGCCCCACCTTGCCATCGGCAAGCTTCGCGGCCAGGTCTTCCATGTCCAATTCACCAGAATCCGTCACGCGGCAGACGCGCAAGGGATTGCCGCGATCATCGCGCAGCATTTGCCAGGGTACGATATTGGCGTGGTGTTCAAGCTCTGAAATCAGCACTGCCTGATCCGGGCGCATCACGCCGCGGCCCCAGCTATGCGCGACCAGATTGATCGCTTCCGTGCTGTTGCGCGTGAAAACCACTTCCCGCGCATCCGGCGCATTGATGAAGCGCGCCACAGCACCGCGCGCCGCTTCATAAGAATCGGTCGCCACTTCTGAAAGCCGATAGGCACCGCGATGCACATTGGCATAGGCGGTTTCCATGCAGCGCGTCATGGCATCAATCACTGCGCGGGGTTTTTGCGCACTCGCCCCTGAATCAAGAAACACGAGCGGCTTGCCGTGCTGAGGCTGCGACAGGATCGGGAAATCCTGCCGGATGCGCTGGACATCAAAGCTCATGAGGCTGCCCCATGCCGGCCCCACCAACCATCCACGGCCTCTGTCAGCGCTTCACGCAGCACGCCATCTTGCAGCCCTTCAAAGGCTTCATGAAGGAAGGCCTGCACCAGCATGGACCGCGCCTGATCCGCCGGCACACCGCGGGAGCGCAGATAGAACAGGCTATCCGCATCCAAGGCGCCGATGGTGGCACCATGGCTGCACTTCACATCATCGGCATAGATTTCAAGCTGCGGCTTGCTGTCCATTTCCGCTTCTTCGGACAGCAACAGCGCCTGGTTCATCTGATACCCGTCGGTCTTTTGCGCTTCACGGCGGACCAGGATCTTGCCCTGAAACACGCCACGCGACTGGCCTGCCAAAACCGTCTTGCAGGTCTGGCGGCTGGCACAATCCGGCGCGGCGTGATCCAGCGCCGTGGTGGTATCCACCAGCGCACGACCTGCGGCCAATTGCGCGGTATTCATGTGGCAGGATGCCTTGGGGCCTGTCAGCGCCGCATGAATTTCCATGCGCGCCAGCCGTGCGCCGGCGGAAACCGCCATGGTGTCGTAGCGTGCTTCAGCGGCGATGCGTGCATGGATCATGGAAAGATGAAAGGCGCCATCGCCTTCCTGTTGCGCGCGCCCATGCGTCAGCACCGCAGCTTCCGCCAGATCAATCTCGAACACTGGATTATGGAGATATTGCGCGCCGCCACCCACCGCCGTTTCCAGCAATGTCAGCCGCGCGCCCGCACCCAGGCGAATGATATGGCGCGGATGAAAGGCAAAGGGCCGGCCCGGATCAATCGCGATGGAGAGCAATTCCAAATGCCCGGCATCCACACCGGCCGGCACATCCAGGAATAAGCCATCTTCAAACATCAGCGTATTCAAGGCGGTCATGGGGTGATCGGCCAAGGGCGCCAGCGCCCCCAAACGCCCTTCCAATTCCGGCAAATGCTGCGCCACCGAAGCCACGCGATAGGCAAGCCCATCCAGCGCCGAGAGATCAGCGCGAAACCGCCCATCCACAAACACCGCCCGCGCCGCTGCGCGCGGTTTTGGCAGCGTCAATGCACCAGCAACGGCCGTAAGTGGCTCAGCAAACCCCGCCTGCGCCACGGGCGAAAGGTCCGTGTATTTCCACGCCTCCACACGCCGCGTCGGAAAGCCACGCGCCGCGACATGCGCCGCCGCATCAGCGCGCAACGCAGCCAGCCAAGCCAGGCGTGCGCCCGGCAGATGATCCTTGAGGCCCTGATAGCGCGCGAGGAAGCCTGCCGCGCCGGTTTGGACTGCCGCCGTCACGCCGCCGCCTGGATGGCGCCGTAACCCTGCGCTTCCAGCTCCTTCGCCAATTCCGGCCCGCCCGAGCGCACAATGCGCCCGCCAATCAGCACATGCACGCGATCCGGCACGATGTAATCGAGCAACCGCTGATAATGCGTAATCACCAGCGCGGAGAAATCAGGCCCGCGCATGGCATTCACGCCATCGGCCACGATTTTCAGCGCATCAATATCAAGCCCGCTATCGGTTTCATCCAGGATGGCAAGCTTCGGTTGCAGCAGCGCCATTTGCAGGATTTCATTGCGCTTCTTCTCGCCGCCCGAAAAGCCGACATTGACGCCGCGCTTCAGCATTTCGTCATTCATCGAAAGCGACTTCATGCGTTCGCGCGCCAGCTTCAGGAATTGCATGGCGTCCAATTCACTCTCGCCCTTGGCGCGACGAATGGCATTCAAGGCAGTGCGCAGGAAGGTGGCATTGCCAACACCGGGCAATTCCACCGGGTATTGAAAGGCCAGAAACACACCGGCGGCAGCGCGTTCTTCCGGTTCCATCGCCAACAAATCCTGGCCATGGAAAAGCGCCTCGCCCCCCGTCACCTCATAGCCATCGCGGCCAGACAGCACATAGGACAGCGTGGATTTGCCGGACCCGTTCGGGCCCATAATCGCATGCACTTCGCCCTGCGGCACAACCAGATCAATGCCCTTCAGAATGGGCTTGCCATCAACCTCAGCGGTCAGTCCCTTGATTTCCAACATCACCCAACGCTCCCTTCGAGCGAGATTTGTAATAGTTTTTGCGCTTCCACCGCGAATTCCATCGGCAATTCCTTGAGCACTTCGCGGCAGAAGCCATTCACGATCAGCCCCACCGCATCTTCCTGCGACAGCCCGCGCTGGCGGCAATAAAACAGCTGATCCTCTGCGATCCTGCTCGTGGTCGCTTCATGTTCCACCTTGGCACTCAGGCAGCGGTTTTCGATATAGGGCACGGTATGCGCGCCACACAAATCCCCAATCAACAGGCTGTCGCATTGCGTGAAATTGCGCGCCCCCGTCGCCTTGGCGCCAATCCTCACCAGGCCGCGATAGGTATTCTGCCCATGCCCGGCGCTGATGCCCTTGGAGACAATGGTGGATTTCGTGCGCGGCCCGATATGGAACATCTTGGTCCCGGTATCGGCCTGCTGATAATTATTCGTGATGGCAACTGAATAAAATTCGCCAACACTGTCTTCGCCCTGCAAGATGCAGGAAGGATATTTCCAGGTGATTGCTGACCCGGTTTCCACCTGCGTCCAGGAAATCTTGGACCGCGCCCCACGGCAGGCGCCGCGCTTGGTCACAAAATTATAGATGCCGCCCTTGCCCTCGGCATCGCCGGGATACCAATTCTGCACCGTGCTGTATTTGATGGTGGCATCATCCATCGCCACCAGCTCCA
>JBIKWX010000318.1:0-3639 GCA_044356095.1 Roseomonas sp. | reverse complement strand
CGCCGCATGCAGCTGGTTTTCATCGCGCATCGGCGCGGTGCAGCCTTACAGATAGGTAACGTTAGACCCTTCATCAGCAATGATCAGGGTGCGTTCAAACTGCCCGGTGCTTTTGGCATTGATGCGGAAATAGGTGGAAAGCTCCATCGGGCAGCGTACGCCCTTCGGGATATAGACAAAGCTGCCATCGGTGAAGACAGCGCTATTCAGCGCGGCGAAGAAATTATCGCCCTGCGGCACGACGGAGCCAAGGTATTTCTGCACCAATTCGGGATGCGTCTTCACAGCCTCACTGATCGGGCAGAAGATGATGCCATCCTTTTCCAGCCGATCCTTGAAGGTGGTCGCGACCGAAACACTGTCGAACACCGCATCCACCGCGATGGGCATGCGCCCTTCGGCAGGGCTTTCGCCCGCGCCTTCAACGCCCGCCAGAATCGCCTGTTCCCGCAGCGGAATGCCAAGCTTTTCATAGGTGCGCAGCAGTTCCGGATCCACCTCATCCAAAGACTTCGGCGCAACCTTCTGCTTCGGCGCGGCGTAGTAATAGGCATCCTGGTAATCAATCGGCGGATATTTCACTGCCGGCCAGCGCGGTTCTTCCATTTTCTGCCAGGCAGCAAAGGCGCGCAGCCGCCATTCCAGCAACCACGCCGGTTCTTCCTTCTTGGCGCTGATGAAGCGCACAATGTCTTCGGAAAGCCCCTTGGGGGCGAATTCCATGTCAATATCCGTCTCGAACCCCCACTTGTAAGTGGATTCGGTGACGGCCTGGACGGTTTCGATGGTCTCGGTAACGGCGGGCATGGTTATGCTCTATCCAGCAAAAATGGGAGAAGCGGGCTCAGGATGCGGCACCACAGCGGGCGGGCCGGCCAGATCGGCAATGGAAATGCCGGTCAGCGCGCGGCGGATCGCCTCATTCACCGGGTCCCAGCGGCCACGCACCGGGCAGGCACTTTCGGACTCACAAACGCCGAAGGAATTATCCACGCAGGCGGTCAGCGCGATGGGGCCATCCATGGCGGTGATCACCTCAATCAGCGGCATATCGGCCAGTGGGCGGGTCAGGCGGTAGCCCCCGAGCGCTCCGCGCCTGCCCTCCACCAGCCCAGCATGGGCCAGGATTTTCAAGACCTTGGCGACCGTTGGCTCGGCCAAGCCTGTCGCGCCAGCCAGGCCAGGCGCGGTCAGCACGCCGCCATCCGCCGCGTCATCCAGCCGCGTCAGCACCACAACGGCGTAATCGGTCAGCTTTGAAAGCCGCAACACCGGGCAAACCTCCTGCAATCCGGACTATTCAGGTCCGAATTGCAAATGAGGGTTAGGCGCTGCCCTGTCAAGCGCTAGACGGGCCGCCACGTCGCGCCCATTCTGCGCCCAATCGCAACCCCTGACAGGATGATCCCATGCCCATTTTGCGCACCGATGATGGTGTTGATCTGCATTACGAAGAAGCCGGCAGCGGCACGCCCATGGTTTTCGTCCATGAATTCGCGGGCGATTCCCGTTCCTGGGAGATGCAAATGCGCTTCTTCTCCCGCCGCTATCGCTGCGTGGTGTTCAATGCGCGCGGCTACCCGCCATCTGCCGTGCCGAATACCGTTGGCTCCTATAGCCAGGACCGCGCGACGGATGACATTGCCGCCGTGATCAAGGGGCTCAACCTTGCGCCCGCCCATGTGGTCGGGCTTTCCATGGGCGCCTTTGCCACGCTGCATCTGGGCCTTAGGCATCCGCAATTGGCGCGCAGCCTGGTGGCTGCCGGCGTTGGCTATGGCGCTGCCCCCGGCAAGCGCGACCAATTCCGCGCCGAGGTAGATGCCACCGCCGCACGCATCCGTGCGGAGGGCATGGACAAGATGGCGAATGTCTATTCGCGCGGCCCGACGCGCCTGGTGTTTGAGGAAAAAGACCCGCGCGGCTTCAAGGAATTCCAGTCCCAGCTTGCGGAACATTCAACCGAGGGATCGGCGCTGACCATGCAAGGCGTGCAGCGCGAACGGCCCTCTCTGTTCGATCTGGAAGCCGGCTTCAAGCAAATGAAGGTGCCAACCCTGGTGATCGCTGGCGATGAGGATGACCCCACGCTGGAACCATCCCTGTTCCTGAAGCGCAGCATCATGAGCAGCGCATTGCTGGTCATGCCGAAATGCGGCCACACCATGAATCTGGAAGACCCGGATGCGTTTAATCGCGCGGTGCTCGATTTCGTGACGCAGGTGGATTGCGGGCGCTGGACGCAGCGGATTCCGGAAAGCCTTTCCGGCGCCATCATCTCTGCAAAAGAGAAGTGAGTTCAAATCGGGGGAGGCGACTCCCCCGATTTTCCTTCAGGCGTCGCGGATCACTTCATACAGCGCGACCGCCGCTGCCGCCGCGACATTCAGGCTTTCCATCGCTTGCGTGATCGGCAGGCGCACCAGCTCATCACAAGTTTCGCGTTGCAGGCGCCTGAGGCCGGTATCTTCCGCACCCAACACCAGCGCCACGCGACGATCCTTCGGGCAGGCTTCCGCCAGCGTCCGCGTTGCATCCCCGGCCAGCCCCATCACCCAAAAACCAGCTTTTTGCAGGCTGGCAATGGCACGAGACAAATTCACCTCCCGCACCACCGGCACGATATCCAAGGCACCGGATGCTGCACGGGCCAGCGCGCCGGTCTCGGGCGGCGCGTGGCGATCCTGCAGCACCACACAAGCCGCGCCGAAAGCCGCTGCCGAGCGCAGAATCGCCCCCACATTGCGCGGGTCCGTCACCTGATCCAGTAGCAGCACCGGCCCATCGGATGCGGCGATGGCATCTTCCAGCGCGACCGCTTCCAAAGGTTCCACCAGCAGCGCGACACCCTGATGCACGGCGTCTTCGGTCAGGAAGGTGCCGAAGCGCTGGCGTTCAATGCGCTCCGGCGGCAGGCGCCAGGGGCGGTTCAGCGCGGCGCGCAGGCTTTTTTCCGCGTCTTCCGTCACCAATAGGCGGCGGTTCTTGCGGCGTGGGTTGCGGATGGCGGCGGCGACTGCGTGTTCGCCATAAAGCCAAAAGGCGCCCGATCCCGCGCCGGCGCCGGGGCGCGGTGGGGCGGGGGCTTCGGCTTCCGGCGGTCTTGGCCCTGCTGCGCCGCGGCCTCGCTGGGCTGGCGCTCCAGCCTCCCGAAACGGCGCCGGCGCACCCCGGCGGCCACGCGGCGGCTCCGCCGGTTCATCAAAGCGCGGGCGGCGCGGGGATTGAGGGGCAGGGCCTTGCGGGCGGGCGCGGCCAGGGGGCCGTTTCGGGGGACGTTGCATCGCCCCCATGATGCGCCGGGCGCGCCAGAATGAAAACCTTGGGGCTTTTTCCGCCCCATCCGTTGACAGGAAACCATCAATGCGGATAGTCCGCCCGCTCCCGCCAGCCCCGGTTACGGGCGAGCGGCTGTGGAGGGGTGCCCGAGTGGCTAAAGGGGACGGACTGTAAATCCGTTGGCTTGCGCCTACGTTGGTTCGAATCCAACCCCCTCCATATCAGCGCTTGTCAGTCTTGGCATTCGTCGAGGCACGGGCAGGGGGGTTGGGAACAGCGCTTCGGCGCGGGTGTAGCTCAATGGTAGAGCCCCAGCCTTCCAAGCTGGTTGTGCGGGTTCGATTCCCGTCACCCGCTCCA
>JBIKWX010000133.1:0-9280 GCA_044356095.1 Roseomonas sp. | reverse complement strand
GCGAAAACACCAGAATCCTATAGCGTTTTTCGGCACAAAACGCGACCCCGGCACAGGGCTTTTCGCGGCTTTTCCGAAGGCGATCAGCGCAGGGCGAAAAGCCTGCCATCACCCGCGCCAAAGACCTGCCCAATGCCGGCCAAAGGGGCGAAAACCTCAGCATCCGTGCCGGTCATGAAAACCTGCGCGGGCAGGGCGGCGAGGGCTGCGAAAAGCGCCTCCCGACGCGTCGGATCAAGATGCGCGGCCACTTCATCCAGCAGGAGCAAGGGCGCGAAGCCGCGCGCTTCGGCGATCAGCGTTGCATGGGCCAGCACGACTGACACCAGCAGCGCCTTTTGCTCTCCGGTTGAACAGAATTCGGCGCTGATACCCTTTGGCATATGGATCAAGCTCAAATCTGCCTTATGCGCCCCGCGCGCCGCCCCGCCCGCTGCTGCATCGCGCCGCCGATCAGTGGCCAATCCCTGGCGCAGCGCATCTTCCACCGCGAGTGCTGGGTTTTCCGCCAAACCCGCCGTGATGGGGCAGGTGATGTCCAACCGGGCCGCCGGAAAGGCGCCTGTGGCGCGGCCCGCCGCGAGCTCGGCATTCAGGCGCAGCATCAAAGCGCGCCTTGCCGCCGCCACCGCCACCGCATGCCGCGCCATGGCATCTTCCAACCCGGCCAGCCAGGCAGGGTCAGCACGGCCTTCAGCGAGCAGGCGGTTACGCTCGGCCATCGCATTGTCATGGGCCGCCACTTCGCGCGCATGGCCAGGCTCCAAGGCCCAAACCAGCCGATCCAAAAAGCGCCGCCGCCCGCTGGCACCTTCCTGAAACAGCCGGTCCATTTGCGGCGTGATCCAAACGGCGGCCATGCGTTCGGCCAGCATCGCCTGGCTGCGGAGCGCCTGCCCATCGAGCCGATAGATGCGCCGTTCCGTCGCCCCTTCCGGGTCCGTGCCGGTGCCGATTTCCATGGGGCCGGCGCGGGTTTCAAACCGCCCTGCCGCCGCCCAGGGCAGGCCCACACCTTCTTCCTGCCGGCCAAGTTCGCCCATGCGCGCGCCACGCAGGCCGCGCCCGGGGGCCAGCAGCGATATCGCTTCCAACAGATTGGTCTTGCCCGCGCCGTTTTCGCCCGCGATGCAAATCAGGGATGCGTCAAAGCGCGCATCCAAGCCCTGCCAGGACCGGAAATTGGTAAGCCGCAGGCGCGCAAGGAAAAGCCCCGGCGCCGTCACACCCGCATCGGCATCAGGACGAACAGCGCTTCCGGCCGGGATGCATCGCGCACAATGGTCGGCGCCGCGCCATCGGCGAACATGAATTCCAGCTTGTCTTCGACCAGATCGGTGATGTCAGACAAATACCGCGCCTGGAACCCAATCTCCAAAGCGCCGCTGGTATAGGCGACATCATCGCCTTCCAGATCTTCCTGCGCTTCACCCTGATCGGGGCTCGCGGCCGAAACACGCAAATGATTGGTGCCGAGGCTGAGCTTCACCGGGCGAGATCTTTCGCTGCTGATCGCCGCCACGCGCTTCACCGCATCGGCGAAATCCTTGCGCGGCACAACAAGCTTCTTGTCATTGCCGCGCGGGATCACGCGTTCATATTCGGGGAAGGTGCCATCAATCAGCTTGCTGGTGAGCGTGACCGTACCCAGCGCGAATTGCACCTTGGTATCCGATAGCCGCACCACGATCTCATCCTGGGTTTCTTCGGCGAGCTTGCGGATTTCATTCACGGTCTTGCGGGGGATGATCACGCCCGGCATGGCCTTCGCACCTTCCGGCAGCGGTTCTTCCACACGCGCCAAGCGATGCCCATCGGTCGCGACAGCGCGCAGCACCGGCTGGCCTTCGCTTTCGGTCGCGTGGATGTAGATGCCGTTCAGGTAATAGCGCGTTTCTTCTGTGGAAATCGCGAATTTCGTGCGGTCAATCAAATCGCGCAGCACGCCGGCCTTGATGCTGAATTGCACCGGCATGCGCCCTTCGGTCATGGAAGGAAAATCATCCACCGCCAATACCGCGAGGCTGGTATTGAAGCGGCCAGAGCGCAGCGCAAGCGGCCCATCGCCGCCGCCATGATCGAATTCAACGCGCGCCCCTTCGGGCAGGTTGCGGATGATCTCATAAAGCGTTGCCGCCGGCGCCGTGGTGCGCCCAGCGCGTGCCACCGTGACCCCCGCGATATCTTCAACCACCGCGATTTCCATATCGGTTGCGGTCAGTTTCAGCGCGCCGCCGGAACTCGCTTCGATCATGACATTGGCAAGGATGGGGATGGTGTTGCGCCGTTCCACCACGCTTTGCACATGGGTGAGCGCCTTGAGCAATACCGCCCTGTCAACCGAGAATTTCATCGTTCCGACGCCCCGATCCTGTTGTGGCGATCTCAGCCGCGGCCAGATGGGCTACGGGGGTGAACCACCAGTGAAATCCTGCCCGGGCGACAAAGCTGCCGAATCGGCGCGATGCAGCGCCCGGATTCGTTCCCCCATACCAGCCTGGAAGGGGCCAGAAAAGCGGCCCAGCCTGTGGAAAACTTACCTTGGACTGCCCTGACCAGCCCCTCAGGTTTCCAGCATGCGCCGGAGCAGTTCCACATCCTCAGCGAAGGACCCATCGCCCTGCATCAGCTCCGCCACACGAGAGACGGCATGCATGACGGTCGTATGGTCCCGATTGCCAAAGCGCCGCCCGATTTCAGGGAGTGAGCGCGATGTCAGCTGCTTTGCCAAATACATCGCGACCTGCCGGGGCCGCGCGACATTGCGGGCGCGGCGGGCGGAGGACATGTCGGTCAGGCGGATATTGTAATGCTCGGCGACCTTGCGCTGGATTTCTTCAATCGTGACGCGCCGGTCATGGGCGCGGAGGATATCATGCAAAACCTCCTGCGCGCCTTCGAGCGTGATAGGCCGGCCAAACAGATTGGCCCAAGCAATCAGGCGATTAAGCGCGCCTTCCAATTCCCGCACGTTGGACGTGATCTTATGCGCCAGAAATTCCATGACGCGCGCCGGCACGGTAACGCCGGATGACGCTGCCTTGGCTTCCAGGATGGAGATGCGGAGTTCATAGGTGGTCGCGTGCAGATCAGCCACCATGCCGCAGCCAAGGCGCGTGCGCAGCCGATCTTCAATGCCCGACAGGTCGGATGGCGATTTGTCGGCGGAAATCACAATCTGCTTGCCGGCATCCACCAGCGCATTGAAGGTGTGGAAGAATTCTTCCTGCGTATTGTCCTTGCCGATCAGGAATTGCAGGTCATCCACCATCAGCACATCAACCGAACGCAGCGTTTCCTTGAATTCCATGGTGGATTGGCTGCGCAGCGCCGCGATAAAGCGATACATGAATTTCTCGGCGCTCATGTAAGCAACATGGCGTTCGGGATGTTGTTCGCGAATGGCCCAGGCAATGGCGTGCATCAGATGCGTCTTGCCAAGCCCAACACCGCCATAAAGGAACAACGGATTAAAGCCAGGTGTGGCGGGCTTTTCCGCCACGCGGCGGGCGCAGGCATGGGCGAATTCATTGGGCTTGCCGACGATGAAGGTATCGAAGGTGAAGCGCGGATCAAGCGGTGCAGACCAATCGCCGCGCGGATCAGCGGCGCGAGGCGCAGCACTGGCTGGGCTTTCCGCCAAGGGGCGGACGGTATTGTCCGCGGCATCCCCTGCCGCCGCGCGGCTGCCGGCCGCCACGCGCAGGTCAACCCGGCGGATGGCAGGATTTTGCTGTTGCCACAAGGCACGAAGCCGATCACCGTAATGGCTGCTCACCCAATCGCGCAGGAAACGCGTGGGCAAAGTGATGGTTGCTTCGTCACCATCAACAGAAGCAAGAGTCATTTGCCGAAGCCAGCTGCGGAATTCAACATCGCCCACTTCCTCGCGCAGCTTGGCGCGGATACGGGCCCATGCTTCTGCCCAGGCAACGGGGCCTTGCGGGGGCGTGCCATCGCTTAGCTTTCCTGTGCTTCGCAAAACGCTGCCCCCCTCACGCTCAAGACCATTATTCCCCGTTGGAAGGCATCATGCGGCGGAGCGCAGTGAAAGATCAATAGCAAAAAAACCCGCACGACAAATTTACAAAAAGGCGTTCCACCGTGTCGTTTTTTTCTTGACATGATGGCTTCGATTATTGGCTTAGACGATGGCCAACGCAGTTCAAAAAGCACAAACAAAAAGACGCGCTGACAAAGCAACGCGCCTCCGTCTCAAAATGAAAAAAAGAAATTGCGCGCCGTCAGGCGCCAACAGACTTCACGCGCGCCGAAAGCCGCGACAATTTCCGCGCGACCGTATTGGCGTGCACCACACCCTTGGTTGCAGCGCGCTGCATTTCGGGTTGCGCCGCGCGAAAGGCTTCCTGCGCCGCGGCCTTATCACCCGACTTCACCGCTTCTTCGACCTTGCGCAAAAAGCTGCGCACGCGCGACTTGCGCGCCTTGTTGCGCGCCGTGCGCTTTTCAGTCTGACGGATGCGCTTACGCGCGGAAGCATTATTGGCCATGAGCTGTCTGTTCAAACCTGAAGATGGAAGGGCCGGCGTCCCGCCAGCGAAGGGCGCGTAACTACCCCCGGAGCATGCTTCGCGTCAAGTCGGGTGAGCCGCCTTGCCACCGGATGCCGCAGCACCGCTTTTCTTTACCTTCCGACCCGCTAAATACCACGCCATGAAGCGTTTCTGGGAAGCGGCCCTGGCCGTGCCACGTCTTGAAGGCGGCTATGGGGTAGTGCTGGATGGCCGCCCCCTTCGGCTGCCGGGCGGCAATATCCTCACCACCGAAAGCCACCCCTTGGCGGAGGCGATTGCCGAGGAATGGCACAAGGCCGGCGGCACCAAGGGCGGTGAGATGCGCCAGGACGATGTGCCCCTCACCCGGCTTTTGGGCGCCGCCCAGGAACGGATCGCGCCAGACCCGAAGGCCATGGTGGAAGGCCTCGTTAAATATGGCGAAACCGATCTGCTCTGCTACCGGGCAGAGGATCACCGCCTAGCCGCCCGGCAGGCGGAAGCCTGGCAGCCGGTGTTGGAATGGGCCGCGCTGGCGCTGGATGCGCCGCTCAGCACCACGCAGGGCCTGATGCCGGTGCCGCAAGCCCCGGCAAGCCTGGCCGCGCTTCAGGCCGCCGTTGCGCGGCATGACGCGGCGGGGCTGGCCGCGCTTGGCGTTGCCGTGCCGGCCTTGGGTAGCCTGGTGCTTGGCCTTGCCCTCAGCCTTGGGCGGCTGGATGCCGAAGAAGCGCATCGCCTGGCCACCGTGGATGAACTGTATCAGGAGGAATTCTGGGGCAGCGATGATGAAGCCGCAGCGCGGCGCGCGGATCGGTTGGCTGAGGTCAGGCTGGCGGCACGCTTCCTGGCGCTGACGGCCGGCTGAGGCCATCGCATTGCAACGCCGGCGATTTCATTGCCCAGGCTTTCGGCCTAAGAAGCGGCCATGAAGCCGCTGATCCTGACCATGGGTGAGCCCGCCGGGATCGGCGCGGAAATCACCGCCGGCGCCTGGCGCGCCTTGCGCGGCAGCGGCCCGTGCTTTGCGCTGATTGACGATGCCGGGCGCGACTTCGGCGTGCCGGTGGCGCGGATCAGCGCGCCTGAGGAAGCGGGTGCGGCCTTCGGGCAGGCGCTGCCGATCCTGCATCGGCCCCTGGCCGTGCCGGTGGTCCCGGGCAAGCCAAACCCAGCCCATGCTGGCGCGGTGATTGGCGCGATTGAGGAAGCGGTGGCGCTCGCCAAATCGGGCCGAGCTTCCGGCGTGGTGACCAACCCGATCCAGAAGGCAAGCCTGACCGCCGCCGGCTTTCCGCATCCCGGCCATACGGAATTCCTCGGCGAATTGGCCGGCACCGGCGTGCCACCCGTGATGATGCTGGCCTGCCCAGAACTCCGCGTTGTGCCGGTGACGGTGCATGAGGCTTTGGCCAAGGCGATTGCGCGGCTGACGCCGGCATTGATCCAGGAGACAACGCGCATTGTCGATGCCGCGCTGAAGCGCGATTTCGGCATTGCCGCGCCGCGCCTGGCGATTGCAGGTTTGAATCCTCATGCCGGGGAAGCCGGCACCATGGGGCGGGAGGAGATTGACATCATCGCCCCCGCAATTGCGGCGCTCCGCGCGGAAGGCATTGATGCGCGCGGGCCGATGCCGCCTGACACCATGTTCACCGCCCTCGCGCGGCCTGGCTATGACGCGGCGATCTGTCTTTATCACGACCAGGCGCTGATCCCGATCAAGACGATTGACATGGCGGGTGGCGTCAATGTGACACTCGGGCTTTCCATCATCCGCACCAGCCCCGACCATGGCACGGCCTTGGATATCGCGGGCAAGGGGCTGGCCGATCCCGCTTCGCTGATGGCGGCCATCAGGATGGCTGGTCAATTGGCTGAAAAAAGAGGTTTGGCGTGAAGCATCTCGACCTATCGGTGAATGTTGATCATGTGGCGACACTGCGCAATGCGCGCGGCGGGACGCATCCCTGCCCGGTAGAGGCTTCACGCCTGGCGATTGAAGCGGGTGCCGATGGCATTACCGTGCATCTCCGCGAAGATCGCCGCCACATCAGGGACCGCGATGTGGAGCGTATTCGGGCCGAGATCGCGGCACCGATGAATTTCGAAATGGCGGCGACCGAGGAAATGGTTGCCTTTGCCGAGCGTATTCGCCCGCCCTATTGCTGTATTGTGCCGGAAAAACGCGCGGAGCTGACGACGGAAGGCGGCTTGGACGTGCTGCGCGCCGGGCCGTTTTTGCGCGAAGCCGTGGCGCGGTTGCGCGCGGCCCAGGTGCGCGTCTCCATCTTCATTGAAGCCGATGCCGCGCAGATTGAAGCGGCGGCAGCGATTGGCGCACTGGCGATTGAATTGCATACGGGTACCTATGCCGAAGGGCCGGTAGCCGACAGGCCCAGGCAATTGGCGCGCTTGCAGGCAGGTGTTGCGGCGGCGCGGCGTGTGGGCTTGCTCTGCCACGCCGGGCATGGGCTGGGTTATGACACGGTAAGTGACATTGCGCGGATGGAGGAGGTGACGGAAATCTCCGTCGGCCATTTCCTGATTTCGCAGAGCGTGTTTGAAGGTCTGCCCGCCGTGGTGCGGCGCTTCAAGACGCTGATCGCCGCGGCGCGCAGCGCGTGATGCTCTTGCTCAAAACGTAATGCCCCTTGCTCAAAACCCGTAAAGCCGTGCGGGGTTTTCGACAAGCACACGGCGGCGTTCCGCCTCACTTGGCGCCCATTGACCGAGCAGATCGAGCAAATGCCCATCTTCCGGCATCCATTGCTGCAGGCTTGGATGCGGCCAATCCGTGCCCCAAACGGCGCGATCCGGCGCGGCATCCAGAAGCGCCCGCGCGAAGGGTGCAACATCGGCAAAGGGCGGCCCGCCCGAGATGCGATAGCCGGAAATCTTCACCCAGCATTGCGGGCTTTCTAGCATTTTCAGTAACGCCTTGAAGCCGGCACCATTCAGCCCTTCGCTGGTTTTCACCCCGCCCATGTGATCCACCACCACCGGCACTGGTAGTGTTGCCAGACGCGGCGCCAATGCCGGCAATTGATGGCCTTCGGCATAAAGCTGCAAATGCCAGCCAAGCGGTGCGATACGCCGCGCCAAAGCTTCCAACTGCTCAAGCGGCGTGCCGTTCCCGCTGACAGCATTGAAGCGCACGCCGCGCGTGCCGCGCGCATGCAGTTTCTTGAGCGCAGCGTCATCAAAACTATCGTCAATCACAACAACAACGCGCGCGCGATCCAGGCCGAATTGCTCCGCGGCATCAAGCGAGACTTCGTTTTGCGTGCCATAGACACTCGGCTGCACAATCACCATGCGTTCAATGCCAAGAGCCGCGGCCATGCGCTGGTAATCGGCAATCGTCGCTGCCTGTGGGTCATAATGCCGCCCGGCATCAAGCGGGAAGCGGTCATAGGGCCCAAAGATATGGAAATGGCAGTCGCAGGAAAGCGCCGGCGCACGCCAGGAAGGGCGCGGCGTCGTGGCCAGCGGCGGCAGGCAGGGCTTCATCACGCTTCCCCCGTCAATTCGCACCGCACCAGCGCAGCCCCTTCGACCATGGCGCGCATCTTGCCGAAGGCGACATCGCGCGGCAGGTATTTCATGCCGCAATCAGGCGCCAGAATAATGCGTGCGGGATCAATATGCGGCAGCGCGCGCCGGATGCGCCCGGCGACGATCTCCGGCGTTTCCACCTTGTGGTTCGCCAGATCAATCACGCCCAAAATGATGGTCTGATCGGTAAAGTTCTTGAGCACCGCGGTATCCAGATTGGATTGCGCGGTTTCAATTGAAATCTGCCGGACGCGGCATTTGCAAAGCTCCGGCAGGAAGGAATAGCCGGTCGGGCGCGCGTGGATAATGGCGGCATAGCCAAAGCAGATATGCACCGCCGTCGGGCCTTCGATGCCTTCCAGCGCGCGGTTCAGCGCAGCCAGGCCATAGGCGCGCGCCTTTTCCGGGCGCGCCTGCATATAGGGTTCATCCACCTGCACATAATCCGCGCCGGCGGCGAAAAGGTCTCGGATTTCGGCATTCACGGCAACGGCATAGTCATGCGCCATCTCTGCCTCATCCTTGTAGAAATCATTCTGCGCCTGCTGCGCCATGGTGAAGGGGCCAGGCACGGTGATCTTGATTTTCCGATCCGTATTGGCGCGCAAAAAGGCAACATCGCGGGTTTCCACCGCATGGCGGCGCTGAATCCGCCCCACCACGCGCGGCACTGGGTTGGGATGGCCGCTGCGATCCAGCGCCGTGCCATGGTTTTCCATATCCACGCCATCCAGCGCGGTGGCGAAGCGGTTGGAATAGCTTTCGCGCCGCATTTCACCATCGGTGATGATATCAAGCCCGGCGCGTTCCTGATCACGGATCGCGATCAACGTGGCATCATCCTGCGCCTGATCGAGAAATTCCGGCGCCACACGCCACAATTCCTTGGCACGCACACGCGGCGGGAAACGCCCGGCAAGCTTGGCGCGGTCAATCAGCCATTCGGGCTGCGGGTAGGAACCGACCAATGAGGTCGGGAAGAGTTTTTGGGCCATGGGGCATCCTCCAGTTTCGCAAAAGCCTACCGGAGAATCCTGCGCGCCGCTATTCGCCCCAGCCCGTGAAGCGCGCAAAATCCCGGGCCGGGGCGCGTTCTGTCACCAAGCTGTTTTCCACCGCATCCGGGTCCGCATAGCCAAGCGCCATGCCGCAGACGAGCATTTCCTCGGGCGGGATTTCCAGCATAGTTTGGATGGTGCGGTGATAGG
>JBIKWX010000395.1:0-2541 GCA_044356095.1 Roseomonas sp. | reverse complement strand
ATTCCGCTGGTTGAATTCATGGGCCGCGTACCGCGTGAGGCTAATCCCGATGGGGGCTTGGCCAGGGCGATGGTGGGGGGGCGCCTGATGGGTCTTGCCCGCTTGGAAGAAGGCTTGCTGAAGCCAGAGCGTTGGTTGGGTCAGGGCGGTTCTTGAACCATTGCCGGGCATTGCCTGGACGAGAGGAGAAATCCGATGTCGATCACTGCGGAGCGTCGCACGACGCTTATTTC
This sequence comes from Roseomonas sp., assembly GCA_044356095.1. Lineage (GTDB taxonomy): Bacteria > Pseudomonadota > Alphaproteobacteria > Acetobacterales > Acetobacteraceae > Neoroseomonas. The sequence continues at coordinate 2,308 of JBIKWX010000395.1, read as the reverse complement.
CGAATACGCCACCAAGGCCGGCGATACCGGCAGCCCGGAAGTGCAGGTGGCACTTCTGTCTGAGCGCATTTCCAATCTGACCGAGCATCTGAAGACCCATTCCAAGGATTTCCATTCCCGGCGCGGCTTGCTCGTGCTGGTGGGCCAGCGTCGTGGCCTGCTGGATTACCTGAAGAAGAAGGACCAGAAGCGGTATGAAACGCTGATTGGTCGCCTGGGGCTGCGCCGGTAAGGCGTTCTGCTTGGCGCGTTGCGCCGATCAGGAAAGAGGGGGCTTGGTGCCCCCTTTTTTGTTGCTCGGCGCCCTATTTCTTCGCTGCCGGCGGCAGCCCCGGCAGCATGCCCCCAGGCATTTGCATGGAAGCCGCTCCCGCCGGGCGCTGGAAGCGCGCCACATCCTGCGCGCCATAGGTCACGCGCAGTGCCTCAAGCCCACCCTGCACGCCTTGGGCGCTGCCTTGGGAACGCAACAGCACCCCATCATCGGTGAAGCACCCCGTACCGGCGCCTTGCGGCCCTTCATGCCGCCAATTGGTGCAGGCAATCCCAGCCACGCGATCCGCGCCAACCCGCGTGAAGCGCGCGGATTCCAGCGCACGCACATGGCTCGCCGCCTGGGCCATTGGGATATCCATCACCATGGGCTGGGGCATTTGCATGACAATAAAACCCTTCTGCCCGGCGAAATCGGCGATGGTATAGCCCATGCCGGGCAAATCCACGCGCATCAGCCGCGCCGCCGCCGCCCAGGCCATGGTCACTTCCTGCATCGGGCCCGCGCCGGAAACGCGGTAGGTCACCGCCACATCACGGCTCGGAAACAGCCGAGGCGCGTCCTGCGCCAAGGCCGGCAGGCTGAAGGCAAGGGCGCTGATGGCGAGAAAAACTGACCGCATGGGGTCCTCCTGAACGGCATGCCAAAAGGCATGACCCAACACACCATATCATGCGCCTGGGCGTGGATTATTAAAGGCGCCAGCGCGGCAAGTTCAGGGCATTGCCCGCCGGGGCAAATTCTCACCTTCAAAGTAGCGCGGGTTGGAAGCCTGGAAGCCATCTGTCGTTTCGCGCCGCCGCACACAGGCCATGGTGGATTGCGCCAGGCTTCGCCAATCATTCGCGCTGCGGGATGCTTCCAGAAGGCACCGGTCATAAACGGTATATTGAAATCCGGGGCCGCAGCCGAAACTCGGGCGATCCGCGCTTGCGGCAGTCAATATCACCCGGTTGGGCCTTGTCATCGGGGATTCGGTGAAGATTCCGGAATAGCAGCCGGAGACAAGCACGATCGTGGGCGCGTCACCGCAGCCGCTTTCCAAGGCCCGATGCAGAATAGCGGGTGACAGGATTTGGCGGCTTGCGGCCAGGAAAATCCCCTGCTGCTGCGCCCCATGGGCCGTGACATAGACCAGACAACCCTCACCAGATGCCGGGCGCAGCGCAGCAATGGCCGCGACCACTGCCTGCCGCGTTGCCAATTGCGCTTTGCCTTGATCAATAATGGGCTGGGCGGCGCTGAAGCGCTTGGTCTGGCCCCGGACAAGGTTGGGGGCCATGATGTCCTGAAGTGCCTCAACCGCATTGTCCCAGACGGGCAGGCTGCCATCACCTGCCACAAATACGGCCCGGTAGGGGGGGCTGATGGCCGGCGGGCTGCCCTGCTGTTCGACCGAGGCGCAGCCCGACAGCAAGAACAGAGCAATCAAAAACTTTCGCATGGCAGCATCTTTCCGCATGTCCGGCCCAAGCCCAGGCCAAAGGCTACCCCTGTTCTTTCGGAGAGGTAAAGTTTTTTGCGCCAATCCGCCTCTTTCCGCCTCCCCCCGCAAGTTTCTGGTGGCAATTTCCCCCAATCCGGGCCATATGCCCCCTTGGTGCTGTCCGGCCGGAAGCCGGGGCGCCAACCGCCGCGCTCGCTGCGGGTCAAGACAGTGTTTCAAGCCGTGGCTTCGGATAGGGACCACCGCGGCGTTTCCGGCCACATGGGCGGCCTTCCCGTCGCGCCTTTCCGCGATGGGCCCACCCCATGCCGCCCGAGACGCCGATAAAACGGCCCCGCCACCGGGACTCCCCGGCGTTTCTGTCTTCTCCCTCTGCGGCGCATTCCGGGGCCATTCGGCCCCTTCTGCCGCGCTGTCGCCCAAAGGGGGCGCGGCGTGGTTCGCGCTGGCATGGGCCAGCGCCCGAGAGGATGACGATGTTCGATAATTACTTCCGCAAGGAAATCGCCTGGGGCGGCAAGACCCTGGTTCTGGAAAGCGGCAAGATCGCCCGCCAGGCCGATGGTGCCGTGATGGCCCGCCTGGGT
>JBIKWX010000132.1:0-9319 GCA_044356095.1 Roseomonas sp. | reverse complement strand
GGCACATTTGGCGGGATTGGTGCGCGCGCCAAGGGGCCGGATCAGGGGCGATTTAACGCGGCGCAGAAAAGGTCTAGTAAGCGCTGGCCTGGCCCGCCTGGCGGAATGGTAGACGCAGCGGACTTAAAATCCGCAGCCCGCAAGGGTGTGGGGGTTCGAGTCCCCCGGTGGGCAGGCTTTGGGCTTGCAAATCATCCTGCCAGGCATGACTTGCTCCCCATGAACTCCCCGCGCGTGACGATCTGGTTCGACGGCGCTTGCCCGCTTTGCTTGCGGGAGATCGCGCTCATGCGTCGGTTGGATAAACGCGGCGCCATTGCCTTCATTGATGCAACATCAGATGTCGCTTCCTGCCCGGTGGATCCTGCACTGCTGCTGCAGCGTTTTCATGCCCGCGAAGGTGATGGACCTCTGCTGCATGGCGCGGCGGCCTTCGCCGCCATGTGGCGCGCGATACCTTTACTGCGTCCTTTGGGTTGGGCCGCGCAGTTTCCGCCCTTGCTCTGGGTGATGGAAGGCGCTTACCGCGCCTTCCTGCGCTTCCGCCCCCGACTACAAGCCTGGGCGCGTTGATCCCCCGTCAGCTTTGCAGCTTGATCCCTGAATCCCTGATCACCTTCGCCCATCTTTCGATATTGCTCGCGATGGTGGCGCGCATCTGCTCACCATTGCCGGCAATGATATCAAGCCCAAGCCCGTTAAAGCGCTGACGCATTGCGGGATCAGCCAGAATGGCCTGGGATGTCGCATGCACCCTATCCAGGATCGGCTGCGGCGTGCCGGCGGGCGCCATGGTCCCGAACCAGGAGCTCGCTTCAAAATCCGGAAAACCCTGCTCAACCATGGTCGGCATATCGGGTGCATTTGCAGAACGCTGCAGGGTGGTGATGCTGAGGCCACGCAATTGCCCATCGCGCACCATGGGCAGCACGGCGCCGATATTTTGGATGCCGATCTGCACGCTGCCATTCAGCACATCCGCCATATTCGCCCCGCGATAGGGGATATGTTCCATCTTGATGCCGGCCTGATGGCAGAACAGCTCACCCGCAATATGCTGCGGCGTGCCGACACCTGGCGTGCCATAGGATACCTTGCCCGGATTGGCGCGCGCATAAGCGACGAGTTCCTGGATATTGCGCGGCGGAAAATCTCGGTTCGAAACGAATAGCGATGGCATGGCGAAGGCAATGCCAATCGGCGCCAGATCCTTCATGGGATCAAAGGGCAGGCGTTGCAGGCTGGGCAAGATCGTCAGCGCCGCACTGGCCGCCCACATCAGCGTATAGCCATCCGGCGCGGCTTTCGCGACACGATCAACGCCAATCGCCCCCGAATTACCGGCCACGTTTTCCACGACAACGGGCTGGCCCCAGGCTTCGGAAAACCTCTGAGCAAAGATGCGCCCCGTCACATCGGTGGCGCTGCCGGCGGTGAAGCCGACAACCAGGCGCACCGGCCGGTCCGGCCAATTGGTTTGTGCGACAGCGCCGCTTGAAGCGCTGATGCCAATGAGCCCGGCGCTGCCCAGTAAGACCCGGCGCCGCGAAAGCGATGCTGTCATGAAAACCTCTCCCGTTTGTTTTGGTCGCGCTGGCAGATGGGCCACCAGCGTTTCAACGGAAGAATACCGCAGGGGCGGCGCTGTCGTCCATGCGCATCTCAACTACAATGATGGTCTGGCGTCAGGCCGAAACCTGCCGCACCAGATCGCGTTTGGCGAGCGCTGCCCCCGCTGCCCAGGCCGGCACCAGCGGCCGGGGCTTTTCGAACCAAAGGCAGGTTTCCTCGATCCCGCGCGCCGGGCACCAGATGCGCCCTTCCCCAAGCGGCGCAAAGCCCAGCATGCGCACAACCGCGAGCGACGCCACATTATCCGGCTGCACCGCCGCACGCAGGCAATCAATATCCATATGCTTGAAGGCCAATTCCACCGCGACAGGCCCCGCTTCGCGCATCAGCCCCTGGCCCTGATATTGCTCACCGAGCCAATAGGTGGTCAGCGCCACCTTATCATCGCCCGGTGGGCAGACCAGGCTAACCCAGCCGCAAATCGCGCCATCGGATTTCCGTTCCAGCACCAGCGGCAGGGACCGCCTTTCCGCTGCCGCGCCGCGGGCAGAGCTGATCTTCTCCTCCGCCATCGGGGGGGAGAATGGCACGGGCCAGGAGGCAAGGCGCTTGCTGATCGCTTCGGTCATCATCTCCGCAATGGCCGGGGCATCGCGACCTTCGACGCAGCGCATCCGAAGGCGAGGTGTTTCTGCTACGGGAGCAGTTGGGAGAAAAACAACCATAAGATGTATATAGACCGGGAAAATCTATTTGGCCAGAAAATTCTTAAGCCTTTCTACAGCTTTTCCGCGAGGTTGATCGAATAACCGTGACAGGGAAAATTTCCCATGATGCACACGGGCGCGGCGATGGGAGAATTCCAGAAAACCCGCCAGGCCATTGCGTCGTCCAAAGCCGGAATCGCCTGATCCACCGAAGCCCAAGGCTTGAAAACCCGCAAATTCTACGGTGCGCCCGGTGATGATAGCGCTGCCGCGCGCGATGCGTGCGACCTGATTTTCTTCCTCAGGCGTTGCGCCAAAAAGATAGATGGCCAAGGGCGCGGGGTGCTCTGCAACCCAGGCGAGTGCTGACTGAAGCGAAGTTTCTTCGCGCATAAGTAGTATCGGGCCGAAAATTTCCTCATGACAGATGGTGGCTTCGGGCGGCGCCTCGGCCAGGGTCAGCGCCATGCGGCGGCCTGGCCCATCCTCGGCCAAGGGGGTCAGGCTGGCGCCCGCCATCAGGCGCCGAAGCCGGGCAAGCTGGGCGGCATTGATCACGCCGGTTTCCGGCAGGCCGATGCCGGTTTCCCGACAGGCATCAATGAAAGCCTGCCTGTTATGCCCAATCAGCAGCACCGTATCCGGCGCCACGCAGGTTTGCCCGGCATTAAAGGCCTTGCCCGCCAGAATATCCCGCGCTGCGCGCTTGAGGTCCGCGCCCGGCAGCACCAGCACCGGGCATTTTCCACCAAGTTCAAGCGTGAGTGGCGTGAGGTTCGGCGCGGCAGCGGCCATGATCTTGCGCCCGGTCGCGGTGCTGCCGGTGAAGACCAGATGATCCCAGGCTTGGGCTGCGAAATCCGCACCAACTTCCGCGCCGCCTTGCACGCAAAGTGCTACGTCATCGCCCCAGGCGTCGCGGAGAATATCGGCAGTCAGCGCCGCGGTGCGCGGTAGTGCTTCCGATGGTTTCACACACACACGATTGCCGGCGGCGATGGCATCAATCGCCGGCAGCAGCGCCAATTGCACCGGGTAATTCCATGGCGCCATGATGCCAACCACGCCTTTGGGGACGAATTCCTCCCGCGCGCGCGCCGGCCAGAAAGGATAGGGCACGCTCACGCGCCGCGGGCGCATCCAGTGCCACAAATTGCGCCGCGCATAACGCGCTGCATCGGCCACCAGCAGCACATCCGCGAGCAAGGTTTCAATCGGTGCGCGGCCTTCATATTCGGCATCGAGCACCGCCATGAGTTCATGTGAGCGCGCCATCACCGCGCGCGCGAGTGCCGCCAATAACGCGCGACGTTGCTTGAGATTGGGCGCGCCATCCCGCGCTTCAGCGGCGCGCAGGGCGGCCAGGGCTTCACCAGGCGTCATGAAGGCAAAGCCTTTGCCGCAGCCTCACCAGACAGCACCGCAGCTTCAATGGTGGCGGGCAGGTGCGGCCAGGTCCAATCGCCAGCGAGTACCAGGTTGCGATGCACCTGCCTTGGCGGTTGCGGCGGCATGCCAACCGCATGGCGTGGCGTGGCGCGGCGTTCCTTCACCGCGCGCATCGCCGGTGGCGCTTCTGGCCAATCGCCAGGCAAGCCAAAACCCTTGGCCGCAACACGAATTTCTGCCCAGGCACGCGGCGCCAAATCCGGCGCCTGTTCTTCCACTTCGGCATCTGCCGCACTCACGGTGACACTCACGCCGCTTGGGCGCACCAGGACCCATTGCGTCAGCCCGCCCAGCACACCGATGAAGCGCACCGGCCCCGTACCGCCATGCGCGAAATGCAGATTGAGAATTGGCGCATGGCGTTCCGGTACGCGCAGCTTCGGGATCAGCCGCGCGACTTCCCAGGGCGGCAGCGCCAGCACCACCTGATCCCGCGCTTCCAGCGCGATACTGTCATCACCGAAATGCAGCGCAATGATGCGCCCTTCCGCTTCCGTCATGGCGCGCAACCGCGCCCCGAAACGTGTGCTCACCCCCGCTTGCTGTAAGCTGTGGAGCGCAGGCGCAATCAAATCCGGCCCGAGCCCTTCACGCGCCACCAGCACCGCGCCCGCGCCTGGCCGTCCCAGCCGGCGCAGCACCACGCCAAGCCGCGCAGATGATGCCTCATGCCCCGGTGTATTCAGTGCTGCCACGGTCAAAGGTTCGATCAACGCACGATACAGCGCGGGATGCGCTGCCATCACTTCCGCGACGGGGCGATCGCCAATCGGCAAAGCAAGGCGCAGCAGCGTCGCAAAGGCAGCAGCATTCAACCCCGGCGGGCGCTTGGCAGGATCGCGCCAATCAATCGGGCTTGCGGCAATGCGCCGCGCGCTGCCATCGGCCAGATCAAAAACCGGCAGGCCTTCCGGTTCCGCTTCCACCCAAGCCTCTCGCGCCCCGATATCAGTCAGGAAACGCAGCGCGGCGCGATTGGCGCCCATCAGCGCATGCGTGCCGTTATCCGTGCCATCGGGCAAAGCACGGCAGCGCCCGCCGGCCACAGGTGTTGCTTCATGCAGCATCACGGCGCGGCCACGCTCCGCGAGGCGTAGTGCCGCCACCAAACCAGCAACTCCGGCGCCAATGACATGGCATGTGGCGCTGCTGTTCACGCGCGGCTGGTGCTGGCTTGCGGCATGGGCATGATTCCCATGGCATAGGCTGCCATTTGAAGTTTCTCGCCCCGCGTCAGGCGCGGGCGTGGCCGAGGCAGGCCAAAACCGCGCGCCATCAATCGTTCAAACAACCGCTGATAGCCCCACATCATGATGCGCGCCGGCAACAGCGCGCGCTGATCCAAATGGCGCAGTTCTGCCGCCGCTTGTGCAAAGCCGGCTTCGGCTTGCTGTGCCAAATGCGCCGCGGCGCGGGCAAAGCCTGGGCTTGCAATCAGCGTTGCCGCAGGTGCATCGGCAACACCTTCAGCAGCCAAAAGATCAAGCGGCAGATAGACGCGGTCGCGCGTTGCATCCTCATCCAGGTCGCGCAGGATATTCACCAATTGCAGCGTACGCCCAAGCGCCAGGCCGAAATCAGCGGCTTCCGGCGCGCCGAAAATCCGTACTGCCATGGCGCCAACACTGCCGGCGACGCGACGACAATAAAGGTTCAGCGCTTCGGTATCGGCGATGCGCAGCCTTGGCGTGGCATCTGTTTCCATGCCCGCAATCATCGCTTCGCATTCTTCAATCGGGAGTGCGAAGGCGCTGCGTGCCTGCATCAATTCACGCGAGAGAGCACAATCCGGCGCGCGGAGCTTGCCGCGCCAATCAGCCAGGAACCGGCGTTTTTCCGCTTCCGGCATGGCGCCATCGGCAATGTCGTCCACCGCTCGGCAAAAGGCATAAACCGCCCAAAGCGCACGGCGCCTTTCGCCTTTCAGCGCCGACATGCCACGCGCGAAGGAAGACCCCGCGCGCCCAACCCGCGCACGCACCAGCGCTGCATCACTTGGCCCCGTGCCGAGTGCGGCACGAAAGCCGTGCAGAAAATCCAGCCGCGACAGGGCCACCCGCCCCAATATCGGATCAGCCGCGCGCAGCTTTGCCAGCAGCCGCCGCGCGAGGGCGATGGTGACACTGCTTTCGCGCGCCAGGCGCTTCGCCGCGATCAGGCGCGGCAGTGCGGCGGCGGCATCCAGCCTTTCCTCAACCTGATCAAGCGCGGCATCGAGCACGGCGCGCCGAGCCTCGGTATTGGCAGGGTCGAAGAACCGCGCCTCACCGCCGGCCAACGCCATCCAGGCTTCGGGGATATAGACACGCCCGATATCGAGCCGATCCGGCATGAGATCCTGAATATGATTGAGGATTTGCAACGCGGTACACAGCGCATCGGCGGCTGCCATCGCCTCGGGCTTTGTCTCACTATGCAGGCGCAGCAACATGCGCCCAACCGGATTGGCGGATCGCGCGCAGTAATCTTCCAAGCCGGCCCAATCGGCATAGCGCGCTTGCACCGCATCCTGCCGAAAGGCCGAGAGCATCAGCCGCGCCTCATCCGTGCCGCTGCCTGCGCGATGCAAAGCCGTGGCGGCTGGTTCCTCGGTGGCGGGATCATCAAGCGCGGCTTCAAGCGCGGCCAGCCGGCTCAGCTTTTCCTCAGCGGTTAGGGCCGGATCATCGGCAATATCATCGGCGGCGCGCACAAAGCGGTAGAAGCCCAGCACTTTCGGGCGGATTTCCGGCGCCAATAGCCGGGACGCCACCGGAAAATTCTCAGACCCCGCGTCGCGCGTCGGCGCGCGGGAGGCAGCGCTTTGTGTTGGTGCGCGGGAAGCGGCGCTGTCAGCACTCATGCCGTGCCGCTGGCGGAATAGGCACGGCCCTTCCAACCGGCGGGGCGCCCGATCAGCACCCGCACCAGCGCGGTCCATTGAATGGCAAGCCCAACCAGCACCGCAAAGGGATGCAGCGGTACGGTCCACCAGGCTTCACGGGTTTTGTACGTAATGGCAGCGCGCAAGCCAAAGACCAACAGAATGGCGAGCGCCGCCTGCCATTCCGGCAACAGAAAGAACGGCCAGATATGCGCGCCCGCCAAAAGCGTCGTCCAGATTGGCAGGCCAATGGGTGTCGCCATGCCTTCATGCGCATTCTTGATGAAGCCATTCCAGCTTGAACGCAGCCCATCATACATGCGGCATTCGGCAAGCTGCACGCCTTCCACCATCTCCGTTCGGAAACCAGCACCGCGCAGCTTGCGCGAAAGCTGCAAGCCATCATGCAACAGCGTGCGAATGGCGCCATGCCCGCCGATGGATTCGTAAGCGCCACGCTCAAACAGAATCAATTGCCCGCAAGCCGCGCCAAGCTCCGCGCGTTCGGTCTCAGCCCGCCCACCGCCAGGCAGATAGCCAATCAGCAGCAGGTTGATCATGGGCACGGTCAGCGCCTCACCCAAGCTGCCGATGATCTGGCGCGGCACGCCGGTGACCATTGCAAGCTTCTGCCGCGCAGCATGGCCAGCCATGCGGGCTGCTGCATCCCGCGCGAGCCGCACATCGGCATCAATGTACAGGAAATGCGTCCCCCGTGCTGCCTCTGCCAGCCGCGCACAGGCATGCACCTTGCCGGTCCAGCCTTGCGGCAGTGGCGGGCAGGCCAGCAACCGCACCCGCGCATCACGCGCGGCATAGGCGCTGACCATCGCTGCCGTACGGTCGCTCGACCCATCATCCATCACCAGCACTTCAATCGCGACACCCTGCTGTGCGAGTGCGGCATCTAGGCAGGCGCTGATATGCGCTTCCTCATTACGCGCTGGGATCAGGATGGATACCAGCGCATCCTTGGGCGCCGGACCCGCGGCCTTCGCCATGCGGCGAATATTATCTATCGCGAAGCCAATCGGAAAAAGCGCCAAGGCGAGCGCGATCCAGGGCAGGAAATCTGTCATGGTGCTGTCTCCGCGCGTTGATCATGTCGGGGGTCGAAGCGTTCACCGCGCAGCAGCGCCTGGGCGCGGCGCCAACCCTGATAAATGCCGCCCATGCCTTCCCGCCCCTGCACCAGGATTTGGAAGGCCGCAGGATCGCGCGCAATCGCATCGGCGCTGAGCTTTTCCATCACAGCCGCCAAGGCATCAGACAGCATCGCGCTGCGCGCCTCACGCGGCGCGGCCAGCAGGCTGGTGGCAGGAATCGGCGCACCGAAAGCCGCAAGCATTTCCGCCTTGCGCTCAGTCCAAAAGGGGTAATCAAGCGCCAAGGGAACAAACACTGCCTCAGGCGCAATCTCCGGCAGGCGGATCATGCCTGGCGCAATCGGAACGGGCCTTTCGCGCGGGTCACTGAACCGCCCCGGCGCATTGATCCACAGAATATGCGCTGGATCGGCCAGCACCTTTTCCACCACCCGCAAAAACGCGACCGACCCGCGTGCCGATCCGGTCTCAATCCCGAAAACACCCAGCCGTTTCATGAAGCGATATTTCTCGAGCGCCGCCGCATCCATTGGCGTGAACAAGGGGCGTTCTGGCAAAAGCCGCCGATAGAGCAGCATGAAGGCAACGCCATCCCACCATGATGGATGATTGGCGAAGATCACGGCGGGCTTGCCTGCCGGTAAATCAGGCAGGCCCCAGCGCGCTACACGCAGCGCGCGCATGTGTTTCGCGAAGAAACGCGTGAACATGAAATCAAAAAAATCCAAATGGCGCGGCGAACGCAGCGCCACCGGATCAGGCATTTCTTGTCCCGGCGTCTTCGTCATTCCGCCGCGGCTGGCAATTCGGCCTCTCGCCGGCCGGCCAATTCCGCTTCGGGCGGCATGCCGCGCCCGCCAAGATCACGGTCCAGCGCATCGGCAGCGATCCAGCCGGACATCATCACCATCGGCATGCCGGGGCCAGGATGCGCCGCACCGCCCGCCAAATAGAGCCCCTTGATCGCCTTGCTGCGATTGCTTGGCTTGAAGGCGCCGGTGAAGGAACCATGCGATGCCAGGCCATAAATAGCGCCATTCAGCACCTTGTAGCGGTTATGGATATCAACCGGCGTCAATTGGCTTTCGCACACAATCCGGCTTTCGATATCTTCCAGCCCCGCCGTGCGCTTCAGCTTATCCAGGATTTTCTGGCGATAGGCCGGGAACATCTTCGACCAATCATGATGTGGGCGGAGATAGGGCGTATGCACCAGCACATAAAGTGCTTCCCCACCTTCCGGCGCGACCGAAGGATCAGTGCCCGATGGCGCGGCCAAATAGGCTGTCGGGTCCGGCGCCGGTTCACCCTTGCGGTAGATCGCATCGAATTCTTCTTCCGCATCGCGGGAGAAGACGAAATCATGATGCGCCAAATGTTCATAGCGGCGATTGAGCCCGAGATAGAGCACCACACCGGAACAGGCGGGCTCATATTTCTTCGCATAGCGCTGCGAAGCATTGCCCTTCACCAATTCCGTATAGGTGCGGATGGCATCCATGTTGGAAATCAGCGCATCACAGGCAATGCGTTCGCCATTGGCGGTGACGCTGCGTACCGCGCCGCCAACAATCTCAATATCCGTCACTTCGGCATTGGTACGCAGATCAGCACCAAGCGAG
>JBIKWX010000394.1:0-2550 GCA_044356095.1 Roseomonas sp. | reverse complement strand
CGACACCCATGCTGTATTACGCGGCCTATGCCTTGGAAGCCGATGGCGCGGCGATGGTGACCGGCAGCCATAACCCGCCCGATTATAACGGCTTCAAGATGATGATCGGGAAGAAGCCCTTCTACGGCGCGCAAATTCAACAGATTGGCCGCATGGCCGCGGAAGGTGATGTGGTGCCGGAGGCCGCCGGCAGCGACCGCGCTGTTGATATCGCAACGCGCTATGCGGATCGTGTGCTGCAGGATTGGGATGGCGGCGACCGCGCGCTGAAAGTGGTGTGGGATCCGGGCAATGGCTCAGCCGGGCCGATTGTGAAGGCTTTGGCGGCGCGACTGCCGGGGCATCACATGGTGATCAATGCCGATGTTGATGGCCGCTTTCCGAACCATCACCCCGATCCGACCGTGCCGAAGAACCTTGAGCAATTGATTGCCGCCGTGGCGCGCGAAGGCGCTGATCTTGGCATCGCCTTTGATGGCGATGGGGACCGTATCGGCATTGTTGATAATGAAGGCCATGTGCTGTTTGGCGATCAATTGATGATCGTGCTGGCGCGTGATGTGCTGAAAGCCAAGCCCGGGGCGACCATCATCGTGGATGTGAAGGCATCGCAAGTTCTATTCGATGAAATCGCCAAGGCCGGCGGGCAGCCCTTGATGTGGAAAACCGGGCATTCGTTGATCAAGGCGAAAATGGCCGAAACGGGCAGCCCGCTGGCGGGCGAAATGTCGGGCCACATTTTCTTCGCCGATAAATGGTACGGCTTTGATGATGCGCCTTATTCCGCGGTGCGGCTGCTGGGCATTGTGGCGCGGCTTTCTGGCCCGCTTTCCGAACTGCGCGCAGCCTTGCCGCAGGTGATCAATACGCCTGAATTGCGGTTTGATTGCACCGAGGCGCGCAAATTCGAAGTGGTGCGCGAAGTGAAGGAACGCCTGGCCGCTGCGGGCGCCAAGGTGCAGGATGTGGATGGCGTGCGTGTGCTGACCGATGATGGCTGGTGGCTGCTGCGCGCTTCCAATACCCAGGCCGTGCTGGTGGCCCGCGTGGAGGCTTCCAGCGAAGCCGGGCTTGAACGGCTGAAGGCCGATCTGGCGCATCAGATCACGGCAAGTGGCCTGGCCGTGCCGGATTTCTCCGGCGCCAATGCGGGGCATTGAGGCAAGGCGCCACTTCGGGTTACGGTTCCTGCAACTTGAACAAGGGAAGGAACCGGGGATGAAATTTTCTCGTCGTGATGTCTTGATTGCGGGCGCTGTTCTGGCGGCGCCGGCCACGCTGCGCGCGCAGGATTTCCCAACGCGGCCCATTCGCATCATCGTGCCCTTCCCCGCCGGCGGCACCACGGATTTGCTCGCGCGGCTTTTCGCGCAACGCCTGACGGAAACGCTTGGTCAGTCTGTTGTGGTGGAAAATCGCGGCGGTGGTGGTGGTTCGATTGGTGCTGATGTTGTCGCGAAGGCGGCGCCCGATGGCTATACGCTGTTGATGCACAACATCACCTTCCCGACGACAACGGCGGCGATGACGCTGGCCGGGCGGCCGCCGCATGACATTGAACGGGATTTCGCGCCGCTGTCGCTCGGCGCCAATGTGCCGCTGGTGATCCTGGCCAATCCCACCGTCCCAGTCACTGATTTGCGGGGCTTTGTCGCCTGGGCCAAGGCGCAAGGCTCCCCGCCCTTTTATGGCTCGACCGGGCCTGGTTCCTTTATGAATTTGGTGGGCGAAGTGCTGAAGCGCGAAAGCGGCATTGCCATGGAACATGTGCCCTTCCGCGGTGCGGCGCCGATGATCCAAGAATTGATTGCCGGGCGCGTGCAATTCGGCGGCGATCAGATTTCCACCTGCTTCGGCCATGTGCGCGCCGGCGCGCTGAAGGGGCTTGCCACCACGGCTTCCAAGCGCGCCAAGATTCTGCCCGATGTACCGACGGTGCGCGAACAGGGTTTTGCATCGCTGGAATTGGAAGGCTGGAATGGCTTCTTCGCGCCCGCGCGCACGCCAGCGCCCATCATGGCGCGCCTTCAACGCGAAATTGCCGCGGCGGCGGCGCAGCCCGAATTCATCCGCCGCTGTGATGAGGTGGGGGCGGAAGCCGTGGGGTCCGATTCCGAAAGCTTCGGCGCCATGGTGCGCGCTCAGGCTGCGAAAATCCGCGACCTGGTGGCGAGTGTGCAGTTGAAGCCGGAGTGAGAATACCAATGAGCGAAGCCACCGAAGCCAGCCTGATTGCCTCGCGTGAAGGCGCGGCGGGCGCCATTCTGATGAACCGCCCCAAGGCGCTGAATGCGCTCAATCAGGATATGATCCGGGGCTTCGCTGCCGCCATCCGTGATTGGCGCCATGATCCAGCAGTGAAACTTGTGCTGCTGGAAGGTGCAGGTGGGCGCGCCTTTTGCGCCGGCGGCGATGTACGTGCCGTGCGCGCGGCGGCGGTTGCGGGTGATCGCGCGGCGGTAGAGGCGTTTTTCTCGGAAGAATATGCCGTGAATGCCGGCATTGCCGATTTCGGCAAGCCTTGGGTCAGCCTGATTGATGGCGTTTGCA
>JBIKWX010000393.1:0-2551 GCA_044356095.1 Roseomonas sp. | reverse complement strand
GAGCGGGGGCTGACGCCCCTATTCCGCGGCGGCTTCGCGCGCCCTTTCGCGCAAAATCGCCACCGCCCGGCGCAGCCCATCAGCGATATTCTCGGGCGGCATGGCGCCGGAGAACAGCAAATGCCGATCCAGCACAAAGGATGGCACGCCGGAAATCCCGGCGCGGCGATAGCCCTCATCCTCGGCCAGCACCTCATGCCGCCCGGCATCGCCGGCACTGAAGGCGGCCAGGCTTTCCGCTGACATGCCCGCCGCCGCACCAAGGGCATTCAGGGTTGCGGCATCGCCAATATCCCTGCCCTCCTGGAAATAGGCCTGGAAGATCGCCTCGGCCACTGCGCGCTGGCAGCCATCGGCGCCGGCCAAGCGCATCAGCCGATGCGCTTCCAGGGTATTCGGCGTGCGCGCCATCAGATCATGGCGAAATTCAAGCCCGGCAATGCGCCCGGCATCGGCCACGCGGCGGTCCAATTCCTGCGATTTTTCCAACGAGCCGAATTTGGCGCTGCGATATTCCCGCCGATCCACGCCCTCAGCCGGCATTTCTGGGTTCAATTGGAAGGGCCGGAATCGGACATTGAAGGTAAGTCCTTCCTCGGCCAGCATCTCAAGTGCCGCGTCCAGATTGCGCTTGCCGATCCAGCACCAGGGGCAGATCGCGTCCGAAATCACATCCAAATTGCCGGCATTGGCTTCTGTGGCGCTGTCCATCGGGCTTCCTCCTCTGCAAGGGCAGCCCACCATGCCGCTTTGGCGCGCCCCGGTCCAGCACGTGCCCTCTTGGAGAGTGGCGCGGAAAGCCGCATGGTCAGGCGCATGAGCACCATGATCTTCCCCGCCCCCGCCCCGGCCGCCTGGCCGGCGACCACCCCCACCGAAGCCGGTTTCGATGCCGCAAAGCTGCAAGGCGCCGTTGATTTCGCCGCCGCGCATGAAACCCCCTGGCCCTATGATCTGGCCGGCCATATCGGCCGCGGCTTTTTCGAAGCGCCGCCGGATAATGAAGTGCTGGGGCCGCTCAGTCCGCGCGGCGCACCGGGCGGCCTGATCACGCGCCATGGCGCTGTCGTGACAAGTTGGGGCGATACGCGCGAAGTCAGCCAAACCTTCAGCGTCGCGAAATCCTATCTTTCCATGCTGGCCGGCATTGCCTGGGCCGATGGGCTGATCCCGAACCTCGACCAGCGCGTCGGTGAAACCGTCAAGGATGGCGGGTTTGATTCGCCCCAAAACGCGCCGATCACCTGGCGGCATTTGCTGCAAAACATGTCGGAATGGGAAGGCACGCTATTCGGCAAGTCAGACACCATTGACCGTGGCCGCGACCTTGGCGCGGAGGGCCAGGGCAAGAAGGGCATGCGCCAATTGCAGGCGCCCGGCACGCATTGGGAATATAATGACGTCCGCGTGAACCGGCTGTCCCTTGCCCTGCTGCGCCGCTTTGGCCGGCCTTTGCCCGAGGTTTTTGCCGAGCGCATCCTGAACCCAATCGGCGGCAGCCGCGATTGGCGCTGGGATGGCTACCGCACCTCCTGGGTCACGTTGGAGAACGGCAAGCGCGTGCAATCCGTCCCCGGTGGCACGCATTGGGGCGGGGGCGTTGCCATCCATGCCGAGGATCAGGCGCGGATCGGGCTGCTCGCGCTCAACCGGGGCCGCTGGGCGGGAAGCGAAATCCTGCCGGCGCAATGGTTTGACTGGTCCACCGAAGCCTGCGCGCTCAACCCCTCCTATGGCTTCCTGTGGTGGCTGAATACCTCCGGGGAGCGTTTTCCGTCTGCCGCGCGGGATGCGTTTTTCGCCTCGGGCGCCGGGGGCAATCTGACCTGGGTGGACCCGGGCTCGGGCATTGTCGCGGTGTTGCGCTGGACGGATCCCAAGGCGATGGATGGTTTTATCGGTCGCGCGCGCGCGGCTTTGGTCTGAGGGGGGCGCAATCCATGGAAATCGGCATTGTCGGTCTGGGCCGCATGGGCGGCAATATCGCGCGCCGCCTGATGCAGGCGGGGCATCGCGCCGTGGTGTGGGACAAGGATGCCGCCGCCGTGGCCGCCTTGGTCGCCGAGGGTGCGGTCGGGGTTACTGATCTGGCCGGGCTGGTCGCGGCGCTGACCCCGCCGCGCGCGGTGTGGGTCATGCTGCCGCATGGCGCGCCGACGGAAGACGCGCTGGAACAGCTGGGCGGGCTACTCTCACCGGGCGATACCGCGATTGATGGCGGCAATACCCATTGGAAGGATGATATCCGCCGCGCCAAGGCGCTGGCTGCCGGTGGCATTGATTACCTGGATATCGGCACCTCGGGCGGCGTTTGGGGGCTGAAGCGCGGCTATTGCCTGATGATTGGCGGCAAACCCGCCCCCGTGGCGCGGCTCGCGCCGATTTTCACCGCGCTGGCGCCTGGGAGGGGCGATATTCCAGTCACACCAAGACGTGAAGGACGCCCCGCAAATATCGAAGAAGGTTGGATTCATTGCGGCGATCACGGCGCGGGGCATCTGGTCAAGATGGTCCATAACGGCATTGAATACGGCATGATGCAGGCGCTGGC
>JBIKWX010000392.1:0-2553 GCA_044356095.1 Roseomonas sp. | reverse complement strand
AGCCTTAATCCCGCAGGCGCCTTCATTCAGGCGATCCTTGCGATCTACAACACCATCATGTTCCTGGTTGAACGGCTGCAGCAAATCGCGCAAGTCGCAGCCGGGGTGATTGATTCCATCGCGGCCATTGCGGGCGGCGTCATTAGCCAAGCCGCCAATGCGGTGGAACGCACGGCAGCACGGCTATTGCCGGTGGTGATTGCTTTCCTGGCGCGGCTGATTGGGCTTGGCAATGTGGGCGAGGTGGTGACGCGCTTCCTGGACCGCGTGCGCCGGCCGATCGAACGGGCGCTGGAACGGCTGGTGAACTGGATCGTGGCGCAGGCGCGCAGGCTCGGGCGGGCGGTGGTGGGGGCGGGCCGGCGCGGTTCGGCAGAGCCAACGCCCGAAGAAGGGGCGCGCCTGGACGGTGCGCTGACGGCGGCGCGGGCGCTGATCGCCGCGCGCGGAGCGAACGTCTCGACCGTCGAGAGTGGCCTGCCCGTAATCCGCCAGCGCTTCGCACTCAGCGAACTCCGACTGGTCAGATTGCGAGAAGGCGCCTTTGCTGCGGAAGCAGCGATCAATCCCCGCCGCCGCGGCGTGCCCGATCCGCTCTTCACCGAAGCACAGCTCGCGAATCTGCGTCGCCTTGGACAGGAGATAGCGGCCGCCATCCGGGCGGATCGCGCCGACAACTGGTCTGCCGAGTATCGGGCTGATAAGATGGCGTTCCTTCGGAACCCCCGGCGCGTCACGGTCGGCCGTGCGGTTGAGGAGGCGGGGGCTCCCGTGGTGGAGCAGATCGCGGAGGAAGGCGGGTTCACAATGCTGAGGAACGTGGCGCTCAACCTCGTAGACAATCGGCAACAGGTTCTCGGCGGAACCCAGGCGGAGATCGATTACCTCGTGCTCGGTCGGCGGAGAGTCGAGGAAATTGTCAGCGCCAAGCTCAACCCAGCTCAGCTGAGGGTCGCGACGGATCGCCGCGCGCTCGCCCATTACCGCGACTTTCCGCAGAGCGGCAGCGTGCAGCAGATCCAGGAGTATGCACAAGCAAATTTCGGGCGGACGCCGATGTGGAACAATGCGGTCGGCGCCATCGTGACGCATGGCGACGGTCGCATGCCACTCGCTGCGTTCCGCAACGCGTTCATGTCGCGCACGGTGGTGGAGTCGGTGACGGTTCGCGTTCTCAGCCCCACGCAGCCCGGCGGCGGTGCCATGCCCGCCATCCCCCTCCGTGCTAACGAGGTGGAACTCTTCACCCGGCTGGCACAGTTCGTCGACGAGGCTCTTTAGGATGCCGCGGCGCATGCGCCAGGTATTCGCACTTCCCTCGGGAATTGTCCTCCCTCCCGAGGCGACGATCACGCCTTGGGCGACCGCGGACTGCGCCAGCCTGCCGGTCGAGCACTGGTTCGTCATTCTGGATTTTCTGCGATCCGGCGATCCGGCCGGCGCCGCCTTGTTGGAACGAGCCAGCGACCTCGGCCTGCCGGCGCAGCAGGATCTGCCGGACTGGTTGCCGCGGCTCGACGCGACGATCGACGAGGCTGCGGAGCGCATCCGCCATGCCGCGCCGCTGGTGCCGCTTGCAACCGATGAGATTCCGGAGAACTTCGAGAACAGCGAGCACGTAGCCATGCTGCAAGCCGTGCGGAGCGTCGTCGCGCAGGCCGCCCGAGCGGGGAGGATGTTTGGATCGTGGAAGGAATGAGCGGGGAAGGAACGGGTTCGTTCCCTAGCACCACCCACCTCTACGCCGTCCTGGTCCACGAAAGCCCGGATTGTATCCTTGATCTGCTGCGCGCACTCCGTCAGCACGATCCCGAAAGCCATATCCTGCTCTATAATGGTGGGACAGATGCGCAGTTGCTCTCAAGCCTTTCGCTGGATGATCTGCGTGTCCACGCGCACCCAACGCCGCGCCCCATGCGCTGGGGCACGCTGCACGGTTTTGCACTGGATTGCATGCGCTATGCTCTGGCAAAGCTACCCTTCCAGGCGATGACGATCGTCGATTCAGACCAGATGCCATTACGTGCTGGCTGGTCTACGGCGGTGGGCGCAACGCTTGCCGCTGACCCCCGCCTTGGCCTTCTTTCAAGCGAACCGGCGCGACAATATGCGGATACGAAAATCGATCCCGTCCGCACGCTTTACGCCGAACGTGATCTTTGGTTGCCGCTGCTGCGCCGCCTACCAGGCGGGGAGGCCGCCTTCGCGCATTGGACCTTCTGGCCTGGCACGGTCTTCACACGCGATGCCGCGGCAGCGCTGGTTCAAATATTTGATACGGATGCGGCGCTGCACGCCATACTTGCCCAAAGCCGCGCTTGGGCGACCGAGGAAGTGCTGCTGCCCACTTTGGTGGCAGCGCTTGGCTTTGGCATTGGCCGCACACCAACAACAACGCGATGGGTGCAATACCGCCGTGCCTTCACGCTGACGGAGGCCGAAGCCGCGCTTGCTGATCCTGCGGGCTTCTGGATGCACCCCGTGCCGCGCCGGCAGGAGGATGCGTTACGCGTTGCACTGCGCCCTGCCGCGCACGCGGCCAAAGGCGGGCTG
>JBIKWX010000391.1:0-2580 GCA_044356095.1 Roseomonas sp. | reverse complement strand
CATGAAGGGCGATTTGGGGGCGAAGCGGGGTCCGGTGCAAGACCCCTTCTTCAAATGAGCAGCGCGATGGACCCAGCCCCGATCAGCACAATCAGGGCAAAGGGCCGATACCAGCTTTGCGGCACCACATGGAAAAGCCTGGCCCCGATGCGCGCGCATATCACCAGGATGGGCAACAGCACCGCGGCGCGGACCAGGGCCGCCAGGTCAAACAGCCCGAGAAACAGCGGTGGAAAGACCGAAATCAGCGAAATCACCGAAAAGAACAGGATCAGATTGGCCCGATGCGTCTTGGCCGCTTCCTTCCCCGCCAAAAGATACAGAATAACCGGCGGCCCGGACATACCGGTGGAGCCCTTGAGCAAGCCGGAAACGGCCCCCACCGCCATATTTAGCGGCAAGGGCCGAGAGCCGTTATAGCGCCAGCCCGACATCAGCAGCCCGCCAAAGACCAACACAAAGGCGCCGATGGCGCGGCGCAACACCTCTCCATCCGCGGTGATCAGGATATAGGCGCCAAGGGGCGTCATCAGCGCTGCCGTGCCGCCAATGGGCAGGATCACGCGCCGGTCTGCATCCTTCAGCGCGCTCGGCAGCAATTGGATGGAAACGATCAACTCCATCAGCAGCATCACCGGCACGCCGGCCTTTGGGCCCCAGAGCACGGAATAGATCGGCGCCAGGATTACCGCGGTGCCAAAGCCGGCGTAGCCGCGCATGAGCCCGGCAATGGCGGTGGCAAGGGCGGCGGCCAGCAGCCGCCAATCGGTCAGCACCGGCTGGGCAGCGTTGATCAGATCGGTCATCTTGCGGGTGGTGCCTCAATAATCAGGTCAATCAGCCGGGCATTGATCAATACCTTGCCGGCATGCTCGAAATTGACGGTGACGCGATCCCCCGCCACGGATTGGACCTGACCTAGGCCCCAATCTGCCTCGGTCGGGTGGCGCACGCGCATCCCAGGTTCTATCAAGGCCATCACCATCCGTTGACGCTGTTAATCACTCGCTAGGCATAAGAGGATACTGTCCAAGCCCATGTCGCAAGTGAACCCTGAACCTGATAGCGCCGAAGGCGCTGATTTGCATCTGCGCCTGACCCGATTGATCGGGCTCAGGCTCTGCCATGATCTGGGCGGCCTTGCCGGCACGATCGGCAATGCGCTGGAAATGCTGAATGATGCCGGGGCGGAAGCGGCGGATTTGGCGGGTGAGGCGGCAGATATGCTGCGCCGGCGCCTGCTGCTGTGGCGTTCCGTGCTGGGCAGCGGGGAAGCGCGCACCTTGGGCGCCGTGCTTTCCTTGCTGAAGGGGCAGATTGCCGCCGGGCGCGCGCATCTTGAAATCGGCGATTTGCCGGAAGAAACGGCGCTTTCTGAAACCATGGTGCCCCTGTTGTTGAGCGGGCTTTTGGTGGCCGGTGAGGCCCTGCCGCGCGGTGGTCTGGTGCGCCTTTCGGGCGATTTGCAGCGCGAGATCATGATTCTGCCGATTGGTGCTGCTGCCGCCTGGAGCCCTGTTGTGGTTCGCCACGCGGCAGGCGCTGCGCTGCCGGCCGAGATTTCGAGTCGTGATGCGCTGGCAATGTGGCTTTCGATCAGCGCAGGCGCCGCTGGCGTCACCTTGAGCCTGGCTTTGCCGCCCGGTCAGGCCGCCGCCGCCCTGATTATGACAATGCCCGCCTGAATCGTCCCCGGGCTTTACGCTTTATTCGCAAGCGCTGGCCCATAATCACCCCATACCACAGTCCCTGGGGATGGTTATGGACGATCTTCTCTCTGATTTTCTCACTGAAACCCACGAAGGCCTGAGCGCCGTAGATGAGGCGCTGCTGCGCCTTGAACGCGCCCCGGATGATGCGCCGACCCTCGCCGAAGTCTTCCGGCAGGTGCACACCATCAAGGGAACCTGCGGTTTCCTTGGCCTATCGCGGCTGGAAAAGGTGGCGCATGCCGGTGAGACGATCCTCGGGCTCTATCGCGACGGCAGCCTGAAAGTTACCCCTGAAGGCATTACGCTGATTTTCACGGCGGTGGACGCCATTCGCCAGATCGTTGTCGGGCTTGAGCAGAATGGCCAGGAACCCGAAGGCGATGATTCGGCTGTGATCGCAGCGCTTGATGCGGCGGCGCGCGGCGAATCGGTTACGCTGCCCAAGGCGCCGGAAGTGAAGGCCGAAGCGCCGGTGGAAGCCGTGCCCATCGCCGCCGCCGCACCGCCCGCTGGGCCGCGCGCCACTGAAGCACAGGCGGAAGCGGTGCAGACCGAATCGGCCGCCGCGCAGCAGACGATTCGCGTTTCGGTCGAAGTGCTGGAAGACCTGATGACGCTTGTCAGTGAATTGGTGCTGACGCGCAATCAGCTCATGCAATTGGCACGGGTTTCATCAGATAGCCAGATTTCGGTGCCATTGCAGCGGCTTTCGCATATCACGTCCGAATTGCAGGAAGGCGTGATGAAGACGCGCATGCAGCCAATCGGCAATGCCTGGGCCAAGCTGCCGCGCCTGGTGCGCGATCTGGCCAATGAATTGGGCAAGAAGATTGATCTGGAAATGCGCGGCGCGGATACCGAATTGGAT
>JBIKWX010000131.1:0-9448 GCA_044356095.1 Roseomonas sp. | reverse complement strand
CGCCGAGATGATTTCCACCTGGCAGCGCAGGATGCAGCGAAAAACTTCCGATGCCGGGCTGAAGGCGCCGGCGGCGCTCGCGGTTTCGCGCGTCAGCCGCGCGGTTTGAATGACAAAGCGCGCCGCACCAGAACCGCCAGCGGCACTCAGGCGATCCTGCGCCATGCGCAGCATCACATCTGAAGGCAGCAAGGGCGCTGGTTGTTGCACCAGCAACGCTGTGCCGCTTTCTGCTTCCTTGATATCCAGCGTGCCAACCTTGAGGCGCAGCGGCGTCAAATGCCCATAGCTTGGCGGCCCTGGCGGCAAATAAGGCCCCGCCGGTTGTTCATTGGCGCAGGCGGCCAGGAAGGGCAGGGCCAGGAAGGCGCGGCGTTTCGTTAGCAAAGCCATGGTCAATTCCCGGCCTCACGCGCCGGCAGCGCGTTGCGATCAAAGCGGAAATCGTAATTGCAGAATTCGCAGGTCATGGTGATGGTGCCCTCATCAGCCATGTGGTCCAGATCATCGGTGCTGAAACCACCCAGCACATTCAGCAAACGTTCGCGCGAACAGCGGCAGCCGTAGGATAGCGGCTTTGGCCGATCAAGCCGAAGGCCCTCGGCATGGAAGAGCCGATGCAGCAACTGTTCACCGGAAAGCGTATCATCCAGCAATTCCTCATTGCTGATGGTGCGCGCCAGAATGGTTGCGGTCTGCCAGGCTTCCTGCTGCTGTTCCTGATCCATCTGCTGATCAAGCCATCCTGCGCCGGCCACGCGTTCCATCAAAAGCGCTGATGCCCGCCAGCCATTGGGCGTTTCCGCGCAGGCGAGCTTCACATAGGTATCAAGCTGCTCAGAATTGCGGAAATACTCCCCGGTCATTTCCGTCAGGGTTTCGCCTTCAATGGCGACAATGCCCTGATAGCGATCCATATCGGGCCCCTGGTCGCAGGTGAAGGCCAGATAGCCCTTGCCGAGCAGCGTCGCGGCATCCAGCGCTTCGAGCCCGGCCAACCTTTCCGGATTGACCTTGGCATAGCCGCGCAGCGCCCCGGCATTGGTGCAATCGGCCAGAAATAGCGAAACCGGGCCATCGCCCTTGGCCTGCAAGCTGAAGGAGCCTTCGAATTTCAGCGCCGCCGACAGACCTGCCGTCAGCGCCATCGCCTCACCGGAAAGTTGCGCAATCGCCGGTTGATAATCATGCCGCGAAAGCAGTGCATCCGCCAAAGGCCCAAGCCGCACAAGGCGCCCACGCACCGGCCTTTCTTCCAAATGAAAAGGCAGAATGGCCCTGGGCACCACCAGATCGGGCACGGGCGGGCGGCCAAAGGCGTCAAACATTTGGCCATCGGCCTGTTCCGGTATTTGCGACACGAGACTTCCTTGCAATGAATCGGGCAACGCTAATTTTGGGTCGCCTCTTCCCCTTTTCACCAATAGGGGGCAGTTATAGCCAAAATCCGGGGGTGGTGTCTTGGCTGAAATCTGGGAGTCCTGGGGGCACTACGCCTATTTGGGTTCTTTTATCTGGGCATTTTTTGAAGGTGAGACTTTCGTTCTGGCTGCCGCTGCCCTCGGTGCGGCCACCGGCGCCGTGAACCCCTGGTGGCTGCTTTTGGCGGTGTGGTTCGGGTCTTTTCTGGGCGATCAAACCTGGTTCACGCTCGGCCGACGCTTCGGCCCGCGCGTGGTGCGCCGCATCAAGGGCGCGGAAGAAAAAGTCGCCCGTGTGAATGACCTGCTGCACCGCTATGGCACTTGGTTCATCCTGAGTTTTCGCTTCCTTTACGGTATCCGCAATGTCGCTTCTGCCGCTTGTGGCCTCGCGGGGCTTAATTGGGGGCGCTTTGCGATCCTGAATTTCATCGCTGCCGGCATCTGGGCCAGCAGCTTTGTTGCTGCCGGCTGGTTTCTGGGCGCGCTGATTGGGCCTGAGCGGCTGGGCTGGACCATTGCGGGCGTCGCCTTGGCGGCGCTGATTTTTTTCATCATCCGGCACTGGCGCCGGCGGTCGGCCAAGGCGAAGGCCGCCGAAGGCGCCTGACCGCATCAGGTAGCGGGGCAAAGCCTTCCCCCCTGCCCTGTTTTTGTAGCAGAGGCATTCCCTTTCGCCCCAAGAAAAACAAGAATTTTCCGAGGCTTGTGCAGCGCCCTACTCCGCGCGACGATAGATGCTTGAAGTTGCAACATCAGGCATGGTGATCGGCATGGGTGGAACGGGGCATGTGGTGGATGGGCTGGCTGGCGCCATCGGCAATACGCCCCTGATCCGCCTGAAGCGTGCCAGCGACATCACCGGCTGCGATATTCTGGGCAAGGCAGAATTCATGAATCCCGGCGGTTCGGTGAAGGACCGCGCCGGGCTTGGCATCATCACCGACGCAGAAGCGCGCGGTGCGCTGACCCCCGGCCAGCCCGGCACGATTGTGGAAGGCACCGCCGGCAATACGGGCATCGGCATTACGCTGGTTGCCAATGCGCGCGGTTATCGCAGCGTCATTGTAGTGCCCGAGACGCAAAGCCGCGAGAAGCTCGATTTTCTGCGCATGATCGGCGCTGATCTGCGCCTGGTGCCGGCCAAGCCATTTTCTGACCCCGGCAATTACGTGCATTACAGCCGCCGCCTGGCTGAGGAGTTGGGTGCGGTCTATGCCAATCAATTCGACAATCTTGCCAATCGCGCCGCGCATGAAGCCACCACCGGCCCTGAGATCTGGGATCAGACCGGCGGGCAGATTGATGCCTTCACCTGTTCCTGCGGCACGGGCGGCACACTGGCTGGCATTGCCCGCGCGCTGAAGGCTCGCGGCCCGAAGACGCGCATTGTGTTGGCCGATCCCATGGGCAGTTCGCTTTATTCCTGGATCAAAACGGGCGAATTGAAGCCTGAGGGTTCGTCCATCACCGAAGGCATAGGCCAGGCTGCGCGTGTGCCGGGCAATTTGGTGGGCGACCGCGCGCTGATTGATGACGCTGTGCAGGTGACGGATGAGGAAGCGCTAACCCAGGTGTTTGACCTGCTGGTACAGGAAGGCATTTGCCTTGGTGGGTCCGCGGGGTTGAATGTTGCTGCCGCCATCAAGGTAGCGCGCCAATTGGGGCCGGGGCATCGCGTTGTGACGATTCTCTGTGATGGCGGTGCGCGCTATCAATCCAAGCTGTTCAATCCGGAATTTCTGCGCGAACGCGGTCTGCCCATTCCGCCTTGGCTTGCATGAGGGCAGCAGGGTGATCAGGGAAACGCTTGAACTTGGCCGCAGCATTCGCGCGCGCGATCCCGCGCGGCCTTCCTGGCTTGAGACGATTTTCTGCTATGCCGGGCTGCATGCGGTGCTGTGGCATCGGCTGGCGCATTGGCTGTGGCGGCGCGGCTGGCGCGGCGCGGGGCGGTTGGTGTCGCATCTCAGCCGCTTTCTGACCGGGGTTGAAATCCACCCTGGCGCGCAGCTTGGTCAGCGCTTTTTCATTGATCATGGCATGGGCGTGGTGATTGGTGAGACGGCGGAGATCGCCGATGACGTGCTGATTTATCATGGCGTGACGCTGGGCGGGCTTTCCGGCAGCCCCGGCAAAAGGCACCCTACGATTGAATCGGGTGTTTCAATTGGGGCTGGTGCGCAGGTTTTGGGGCCGATCACGGTGGGGCGAGGCGCGCGGATTGGCGCCAATGCGGTGGTGACGCGCGACGTGCCGGCGGAATGCACTGTGGTGGGCATTCCCGCGCGCCCGCCGGTTGGCACGACCTGCGGTGACCCCTTTCTTGGCTATGGGCTCAGCAATACCGAGGATGACCCGGTGGGCGACCAGCTTGCAGCCTTGCGCGCCGAGGTGGCAGGGCTACGCGCGCGGCTGGCGGAGATGGAAAAGCGGCAGGCGGGGGAATGAGGGGCGCGCGCGCCGCGCAGGCCGCGCTTCACGCCGTATAGCGGCCATCTTCCAAATGGCGCGCTTGGCCGAGCGCCACCAGGGTTTGCAGCATGGCTTCCATCTGTTCCGCGCGGCGCGGGGCGCCTTGGAAGCGGCGGGCGATATCGCGGGCGGAGGCTGGGGCGCCGCGCAAGGCAGCGCGGAGTGCGACATATTGCGCGGGGGCTTCCTTGGGCCAGGTGCGGCTTGTCGTGGCTTCCGCGCCGCCCACGGCCATTTCCCCCTGCACGGCGGGGCGGCTGGTATCCTTGGGCGCCTGAAATTCCGGGCGGAGCCAGCGGATTTGCCCGCGCGCTTCTTCCGTCACGCGTTCCGCATTCAGCGCAACAAGGCGGGCGATGATGTGAGCATCCGCAAGATCAGCGGGCCAGCCATAGGCGCCGGCCACGGCCTTATCCAATTTGTCATGCCATTCGCGCAGGATCGAAACCTGCCCGGCATCGTGAATCTCGCGTTCCGCTTCCGAGAGCGCGCGCCCGGCGCGCAGCGCTTCCAGGCAATTATAGAGCGCGGTGAGGGTGAGGTGCGGATGCGCCGCCAGCCTTGCCTTGCGATGCGCGTCCAAAGCCTCGGCGATTTCGGCGATGGCGGCGCGTTGCGCCGGGGAGGCATCGGGGAAGGGGAAGGGGTCGAATGCTTCTGTCTTTGCGTAAACGGGATCATTGCCGACGCCAAGCCAGTTTCCTTGGGCGAGCATCCAGGCCACATGAATCTTGCTTTGCAGGACGCCAAGATGGAATGCATCTTCCGTCGCAATGCAGACTATTTTGTTATCGGGTGCAATGCCACTCGACAAGAAGGTGAAAACACGATGTCGGGCCGTTTCAACTGTGGCGATATAACGGTGCAGGTCGCGCACACCCTGCCGATGTATCAGCACATTCTCGCCGAAGAGCCACCATTTCTCTCTTCGAGCCGCTCTTGAGTTTAAGTCTCGCTCGGGCTTCACGTGCAGCAAAAGGTGCTGATAAGTTTCTGAAAAGCGCTCGCGAATTTCTGCTTCGGTCAAG
The DNA here is from genome assembly GCA_044356095.1 of Roseomonas sp. GTDB lineage: Bacteria > Pseudomonadota > Alphaproteobacteria > Acetobacterales > Acetobacteraceae > Neoroseomonas. Next base: position 4,524 of record JBIKWX010000131.1, on the reverse strand, counting down.
CCGAAAACATCAATCACCATCAAGCCACGGCTGCGCTGTTGCAGGTCTCGGCCATTCAGATAGGGGCGGATATGCGCCTCCAGCCCCGGCACCTTGCCCAAACCCAGCGCCGCCGCTTGCGCGTGCGTGACCAGAAATCCGGCACCGTGTAAAACAAACCCACGGCAAGCCAAATTTTCATTTGCCCGCAGCGGCTTGGCCAATTTCACGTTAACCCCGACGGAAAAATCCGCATTGATGCGCCCGGTATCCTCGGCAAAAACCACGCGCGGCACGCCATCACTGCCCGGCGCCTCGGAAATCACCCGCGCCAAAACGCCCTCACCCACGCCAGCCTCGGCCACCGTCATGGCAATGCGCACCGCCGCCGTGCCGGCGCCATCCGTCCAGGGGTGATCGGGATTGGCATAGGCCAAATGGATTTCAGGCTTGCCGGCCAAGGCATCCGCCACCACACGCCGGCAGAAAACCTGGCGAATACTGTTGGAGGTGATGAAGCCAAAGCGCCGCGTGACCGCCGCCGCCTGCTTGCCCTTCACCAGCTTGCCACCGGTCAGCGCCTGCGCGGCCTTCCACCAGAAATGCAAGGCAATATCAGCGGATTTCGGCACCTTGGGATAGGCTTTCCACAACGCCTCCGCATAGCCTTCGCCCAACTCAGCGCGCAAATCCTTGCCCGCGATAAAGGGTGGATTGCCGATGATGAATTCCGCTTCTGGCCAAAGGCTCGGCTTCGGGTCCACCGGGCGCAGCACCGGCACCTGGTCGGCTTCATCCGGCACATCCTCTCCCGTCACGGGATGCGGCTTCATGCGCCCGCCCCAGCGCGTGATGGGCTTGCCGGCGGTATCGCGTTCCGGTTCTTCCCGCGCATAATTCAGCAGCGCATCGGCTTCCTTGATGTTTTTGAAGTCGCGCAAAATGGGCTCAGCCGGTGGCGCATTGCCGCGCGTGCGGAAATGCCATTGCAGATAGCCAATCCACAGCACCAATTCCGCCACCGGCACGGCGCGCGGGTTCTTCTCAAGCCCCAGAAATTGATGCGGGTCCACGCTGGCGCCGGCCACATCCAGCCTATCGCCTTCGCCCGGTTCAATATCGGCCAGCAGGTCCAGCACTTCGCCTTCCAGGCGCTTCATCAATTCCAGCGTGACATAAAGGAAATTGCCGGTGCCGCAGGCCGGGTCCAGAACGCGCGTGGCACAAAGCCTGGCATGAAAGCCGCGCAATTCCGCCGCGGCGGCTTTCTTGTTGTCCTCATCCGCCAGCTTCACAGCGGCGGCCTTCACGCCATCCCATTCCGCGCGCAGCGGTTCCATCACGGTCGGCAAAACCAGTCTTTCGACAAAGGTGCGCGGCGTGAAATGTGCGCCGAGTTCCGATCTTTCCCGCTTTTCCAGGGCGTTTTCCAGCAAGGAACCGAAAATGGCCGGTTCCACATCCGCCCAATCGCGCCGGGAAGCGGCAATCAGCAATTCCAGCATATCCGCATCCACCGGCAGCGGTTCTGCCGGGCCATGCGGGCCGGGGGCGAATAACCCGCCATTGAAGCGGCGCACCGTGGCGCGCAAGGCGGGCGAAAACCCGCCCTCATTCATATGGCGCCATAAATCGCCAACCAGACCAAGAAAAGCTTTCGGGTCCTTGCGGCAATCTTCCAGCAATTCGGTGAAGGAAGTGGGCGAAGGCAAAAGCCCGACAGATTGCGCGAACATGGAAAAAATGCAGCGCATCAGGAAAATCGCGACATGCTGCGGCGCGTGGCGCGTTTCCAAAGCCTTCGCCAAACGCGCCAAAAATGCCGCGATATCGCGCGTGACGCGGACCCTTTCCCGGCTGGGGTCGAGTGTCAAAGGCTCGGTCCAGATGGTGCGCAGACGGGCGCGCATTTCGGGCCGGCGCAAATCATCCAAATAAAGGCGGAAATTCTCGCGGTCCGGGAATTGCGCGTAGTGTTTCCCGGTGCTGGTAAAATCCGCGTAAATGTCAAAGCAAAAGCCGATATCGCAAACAATGACGAAGGGCGGCCAGCCTTCGTCTGCCGGCAAATCCCGCGCATAGCCTTCCGCCTGGCCCTTGGCCTTCAACATGGCTTGCGCCCAGCCGGGGCTGCGGCGAATCCCGGCGCGGCGGTCTGCCTCGCCCAAAGCGAACAGGCTGGTTTGCTTGGCGGCGGCGCCTGATTGCTTGGCTTCCAGAACGAAGCAGCCGCGCTTGTAAAGGTCTATCCGGCGATTGCTGATGCTGCCATCGGCTTCCCGATGCGTGACGCCGCGTTCATAGCGGTAATCGCCGCCGGCACCCGTGGCGGGATCGGGCTTTGGCACTTCAATGATGGGGCAAAGCTCATCCAGGAAGCGGGCGTAATTGGCGCGCTCCGCCTGCGCGGTGCCGGACCAGCGGGCGATGAAGGCTTCAATTTCCGGCAGGGGAGTCGCGCTTGGCATGTCTTGAGGGAATGTAATGAAGCGCGCCCGCTTGGCAAAGGCTAATGGCGGAAGCGCTGTCCCGCCCCCTCCTCACGCAATCTCAAACATCCCTTCCACTTCCACCGCCGCATCGCCGGGCAAGGATGGTACGCCAATGGTGGTCCGCGCATGGCGACCAACATCACCAAATACTTCCACCGCAAGGTCGGAAGCGCCATTCATCACCAAAGCGTGCTGCGTGAAATCCGCAGGGGCGGCAATAAAGCCGCCAAGCCGCACCACGCGCGTGACGTTATCCAGATCACCCGCAGCGGCCTTCAACTGTGCCAGCAGATTGATGAAGCAAAGCCGCGCCGCTTCGCGCCCCACCTCAATGGAAACGCCTGCACCCAGCTTGCCGGTATAGGCAATCTTGCCATCACGCACCGGCACCTGGCCGGAGACCACCACCAGCTTGCCGCTGATATTGAAGGGGATGTAATTCGCAATCGGTGCCGCGGGGGTTGGCAATACAATGCCAAGGGCAGCAAGCTTCGCTTCGATTTTTCCGGCCATGATTCTGTTCCTTCAAAACTGCCTATTACGCCGCCGGGCGCAAATGGCGGCGCATGCGTGGCGAAGGATGCGCCGGCAATTCCAAGGGAAGCAAGGGCAGCACCGCAGCGCGCGGTAGCAGCGTTTCTTCCTCGACCGGGTCGGGCAAATCCTCGCGCCCCAGATAATCGCGCGCGAGCCGCCGAAACGCCCAATCCAGCACGGAAGTCGCGCGTCGAATGCCCGCATCGCCTTCCACAGCGCCGCCATGGCCGGGCGCATAAGCATAGGCATTGACGAAGCTCGCCAAGGGCACGCCCTGCGCGAGGCCAAGCGATACGGCCTGCGCCAGCGCCTCCATCAGGGCGCGAGTCATCGCCGCTTCGCGCGGGAGGGAGAAGGAAACCTCCCGCAAATGGCCGCGATCATCTTCAACGGCGCGGAGTGCCACGCGGCTGCCCGCGATGGAAACGCGCCAGCAACGGCTGATCGGCGCATGGATCGGCCTTGGCGCGGCGCGGCGCGCTTCGGGCAGATCGGCCGGTGCCGGCATGGCGGGTGGCGGCGCATCCAGGAAGGGCATGACCGCCGCTTCCATGGCGCGCCGGGCCTGAGGCGTCACCGGCGCCAGCAACCAGGCAGCATCGCTGCCAGCGCGCTCAGCCGCACGGGTTGGCACTTGCGTGATGCGCCCATCCTCGCCGCGCGCGGGGCGGCTTGCGGCCGGGGCGGGCGCAATGCCGGCGCTTTCCGCGCCCAGCAGCGCTTCCACCGCATCGGCGGGTGCGAGGGCGATGCAACCGCGATGGCGAAGCCCGGGCGAAGCCGCCGCCGCCGCCAAGGCCGCACGCGCTGCCTTGGCCAAACCAGGGATGGCGGTTTCCTCAGGCGGCGTCGGGCAGATCAGCGCCACCGCATGGCGCGCACCAAAACGGGTCGCGAGCCGGCCGGATTCCGCCTCAGCCGCGCCGCGTGTCAGGCCGGCGATGGCAGCGGCGACATCGCCTGCCTCATGGCTGTCATAGGGAAGGCCGAAACCGGCCAGCAACCCGGCCAGATCGGCAAAGCCAAGCCTCAGGCTTTCCGCCTTGCCATGGCCCCAAATATCAAGGGTTTGCACCGCAAGCGCACAGGCGGCGCGATAGGCGGGCGCGTCAAAACCCCCTGCCCCATCCAGAAAGGCCGGCAGGTTGAGCACAAAACGCCCCTCACCCCGCGCATCGCGCCAAATCTCGGCCCCCGGCGCGCCGCGTCGGGCCAGGATCAGGGCGCGCAGCCCGGCGGCCAGGCTTTCCGCCGCATCGGCACCATCCAGCAGGCCAAGGCGCCGCCCGCGCAGCATCAGGCGTTGAATCCAGGCTTCCGCCACGCTTGGCAGCGTGGCCGGGCCACCGCCCGGGGCGAGCGCCGCCAGCGCCTCCCCGGCTTCATCTTCCCAAGGCGCGGGAATGGCGACAGCGCGCGGCGGCGCATCGGGATCCGCCCCCGCCTTCAAGCGCCGCAGCGCAACCCCAGCCCAGATGGTTCCGACTATTCCAGCCATGAGGCTATGCTAGGCGCG
>JBIKWX010000130.1:0-9453 GCA_044356095.1 Roseomonas sp. | reverse complement strand
GCGCGCACCGGTGCGCAGGCAGAGGAAGTGCGCCATGTCATTCATGGCACCACGCTGGTCGCCAATGCGCTGATCGAACGGCGCGGTGTGCCGACGGGCCTGATCACCACCAAGGGTTTTCGCGATATTCTGGAAATCGGCACCGAACTCCGCCACGATACTTATGATCTGTTCATGCGCGTGCCAGAACCGCTGGTGCCACGCCATCGCCGGCTCGGGGTGGCTGAACGGCTGCTGCCTGATGGCACGCTGCGCGAAGCGCTTGATGAAGCGGGTGCGCGCGAAGCGGTGCGGGCCTTGCGCGCTGCTGGCGCCAAGGCAGTCGCGGTTTGTTTCCTGCATGCCTTCCGCAACCCCGCGCATGAACTGCGCATGCGCGAAATTCTAACGGAAGAAGCGCCGGAATTGACCGTATGCCTTTCTTCCGAAGTCGTGCCGGAAATCGGCGAATATGAACGCGCCTCCACCACCGTCTGCAACGCCTATGTGCAGCCAGTGTTCGAACGCTATCTGCGCCGCTTGAGTGATGGCTTGCGCGGCTTTGGCCTGACTGGCCCGCTTTTCCTGATGCTGTCCGATGGCGGCACTGTCGCAGAAGAAACCGCCGCGCGTCACCCAATCCGCCTGGTGCAATCAGGCCCCGCTGGCGGGGTTGAGGCCACCGGCATTTACGGTGCCGCCGCCGGCGCGCGCGATATCCTGTGCTTTGACATGGGCGGCACCACCGCCAAGGCCGCGCTGATTGACAATGGCGAAGCGCAACGCAGCCTTGATTTCGAAGTTGCGCGCGTGGATCGCTTCCGCAAGGGCAGCGGCTTGCCGCTCAAGGTGCCGGTCATTGACATGATTGAGATCGGCGCCGGAGGTGGTTCCATTGCGCGCGTGGATCGCCTCGGCCTGGTTCGTGTTGGGCCTGAGAGTGCCAGTTCCGATCCCGGCCCCGCCTGCTACGGGCTTGGCGGCGCGCGGCCCACGGTCACGGATGCGGATTTGGTACTCGGCTATCTTGGCGCTGAGAGCTTCCTGGGTGGCGCGATGAAGCTGAATGTCGCGGCAGCGGAAGCTGCGCTGGCGGAGCATATCGGCAAGCCGCTTGGTCTTTCCGTGCCGGAAGCCGCCTGGGCTATTCATGAGACCGTCAATGGCAATATGGCGCAGGCCGCGGCGATCCATGCGCTGGAAAAGGCCAAGCGCATTGATGCATATGCGATGGTGCCGATTGGTGGCGCGGGCCCAGTGCATGCCTGCCATATCGGCATGAAGCTTGGCCTTCGTCGTATCATCGTGCCGCTTGGGGCCGGCGTTGCCTCGGCTTTTGGTTTCCTCGCCGCGCCGATTTCCTTTGCCTTTGTGCAGGGCTGGGTGGCGCCTCTTGCCACGCTGGATTTCGCCAAGCTGCGCGAGGTCACCAACACCATGACCGCGCAAGGCAAGGCGATGGCAGCGGCGGCAGGTGTGGCGCCGGAAGCCGCCCCAGCGCGTATCCTTGGTGCCATGCGCTATGCCGGGCAGGGGTTTCAGGTGGAAGCGGAAATCCCGGCCGATGCGATCAAAAGCGGCGATGCGGCAGTGCTGCGCGCGAAATTTGAAGCCGCCTATCTTGCGCTTTATGGCCGCACCGAACCATCACTGCCGGTGGAATGCGTCTCCTGGCAGGTGATTGTCGCGGGGCCGCGCCCTGTGGTGGACCTGACGCAACAAGGGGCTGCCGCAGAAGGCGCTTTGCATCGCGGTACGCGCCGCGCCTGGTTTGGCGGTGCCTATGTGGTTACGCCGGTGCTCAATCGCCTCGCGCTACGCCCCGGCAAAACTGTCGCCGGGCCGGCGCTGATTGAAGAACGCGAATGCACTTTGGTGCTGCCACCGGGGGCAAGCGCGCGCTGCGATGCTGCGCTTAACCTGGATGTGAGCCTGCCGGCCTGATCAGGCAGCGCCTATTGGCGCTGCAAGGGCAGGATCAGATTGGTGACGTCGCAAAGGTTCACGCTGCGGCGTTCATCAGCCTGACCATTTTCATAGACAAACCGCACATCATGCAGGCAGGGGCCCTCCGGCAGACGAATGGCAAAATGGCGCCCAGGCGGCACCGTGTCATTGCCCAACCGATCCGGCCCCCATTCCTGCTCGGTTGAAAGCGAGACATAGGCTTCCATCACCGTCGCACGCGATTGATTGACCAGATTGAAGGAAGGATTACCTGTGGGGCCGGTCTGTGTGCCGCGCTGCGGCGGGGCAGGCTGCGGGCGCTGCTGCGGTGCCGGCGCCTGGCTGGTCTGGCGGCCTTCAAACACCACTTCCGTCACAGCACATAGGTTGATGTTGCGCTTATCCTCGGCCGGGCCGCCGGCGCGCTCATAAACCACGCGCAAATCCCACATGCACGGCCCTTGCGGCAGGCGCAGCGTGAAGCTCCGCCCATTCGGCAGCGCCTTGTCGCCAAGCCGATCCCGACCCCAATCCTGATCGGTCGCGAGCGATGCATAAACCTCAAAAATCAAGCGTCCGGAACGATTGACCAGGTTGAAGGAAGGATCACCCTGCTGCGCCAACGCGGGTGCCGCGGAAAGACCAAAAAGACAGAGCGCCAAGGCACCCAGAAAACGACGGAACAGCATAGGTTCTCTCCTCAAGCGGCGCTGCAATACCACGCTGCCTGTCAGTCTAGAACTCCCGGATGGATTTTGCGAAGCGATCCGCCAAGGGTCGCGCCAGATAGGAGGCAAAGGAACGCTCGCCGCGCCGGATCAACACTTCGGCATGCATGCCCGGTTGCAGCCGCAATGCTTCGTAACGTGTCAATTCCTCGGGGGCGAAGGCAATGCGCGCGACAAAATACGGCATGCCCGTGCGCTGATCCGTCATGCGGTCTGGCGCTATGCGTTCGACCGCGCCTTCCAGAATGGGGGTTGTGCGTGCCGCTGCATGGGAAAGCCGTATGGAAGCCGGCATGCCAATCCGCACCGTATCCACGTCCACCGGCGTGATTTGCACCTCCACCACCAGCCTTTCTTGCTGCGGTACAATTGATGCAACCTGGGAGCCGGGGGCGATCACCCCACCCCGGGTGGAATAGCGCAAATCCATCACCATCCCGGCTTCGGGCGAATCAATGGTCAACCGCATCAATTGGTCATTGGCGCTGATCTCACGTTCGCGCAATTCCAAAAGGCGCCCCTGCAATTCGCGCAATTCCTTGGCGATTTCCTCCTGCCGGGACCGTACCAATTGGGCGCGCTGCATTTCCGCTTCGCCCACTGCCTGCTGCGTGCGTGCGACATTTTCAATCGCCTCACCACGTTCACCAATCAGCCGGGCTTCTTCGCGTTGCAGGGAAAGCAGGCGCGGCAGGCGTTCAAGGCCCATGCGGACCAGGCCTTCAACACCCATGATTTCCTGCCGCACCAGGGCAAGCTGCCGGTCATTGGAATCGATGCGGACATTCAGCCCGTCAATCTGCTTTTGCAACTGCAACGCGCGCTGGGTCAGGATTTCGATCTGCCCTTGCAGCGCAGCACGACGCGCGATGAATTCATCGCTTTGAACCGATAGGATCTCGGCAACCTTGGGTTCGGCGCCGCGCGCCACGAGTTCGGGCGGGAACAAGGGTGCGGGCGCCTCTTCCCGCTCGGCGGTCAAGACCGCGATGCGTGCGCGCACGCGGTCTGTTTCATCCAGCACCACATTCAGCCCGGCACGCACCCGCGTATCATCAAGACGAATCAGTGGCTGGCCGACGGTGACAATGGCCCCATCACGCACCAGCACCTCGCCAACAATACCGCCTTCCAGATGCTGTACGTTGCGACGATTGCCCTCCACCATCAGCGTACCGGGGGCAACTACAGCACTGTCAATCATGGCAAAGGCGCCCCAGCCGAAAACGCCACCGACACCAAAAAGGATGGTGAAAAACGCAAGCCTGAGCGGCCGCCAAACAGGTTTTTTGGAAGCGCTGACGCCAGCATCATGCATTGCTGTGTTCTGGTCCATGGTCGTCATCCTTATTGATTGACGATTGCGCTGACAGGGCGCGCGGGCTGGGCCGGGCGTGTCAGCCGTGGCAGGATTTCATCGCGTCGGCCAAAAGCTTCCACCGCCCCGGCACGCAGCAGCAAGATCTTGTCCACTGCAGCCAGGATATTCGCGCGATGCGTGATGATGACAGTGGTGACACCCGCTTCCCGCAGCCTGCCCAGCGCTGCTGCCAAAGCTGCTTCCCCGTCACTGTCCAGATTGGAATTGGGTTCATCCAGCACCACAAGCTTGGGCGAACCGTAAAGCGCGCGTGCCAAGCCGATGCGCTGGCGTTGCCCTGGCGAAAGCCCGCGTCCCCCGGGGCCAAGCGGCGTGTCATAGCCTTCTGGCAGATGCAAGATAAGGTCGTGCAGCCCAGCATCCTTGGCAGCTGCCACCACTTTTTCGGCATCCACTGCGCCAAGCCGCGCGATATTTTCCGCAACCGTCCCTTCGAACAATTCCACATCCTGCGGCAGATAGCCCAGATGCTGCCCCACCTGATCCCGCGGCATGCGCGACATATCCGCGCCATCCAGCCGCACCGCACCCACGCGCGGTGGCCAAACCCCCAGAAGCGCGCGCGCCAGGCTGCTTTTTCCCGCGGCGCTTGGCCCGATCACGGCAAGTGACTCACCCGGTTCCAGCGCCAGGCTGACACCCCGCAGCACAATGGTATCTGTGCCCGGCACCGCCAGAACAAGATTTTCCACCGCCAGCGCACCTTCGGGGGCGGGGAGTTTCATGCCTTGTTTTTCAGCAGGCGCGGTCGCCAGAAACTCGCATAAACGCCGATGGGCCGCGCGTGCTGTCATGGCCTGCTGCCAAAGCGCCACAACTTGCATGCTCGGCGCCAGGGCACGCGCCAGGATGAAGGTCGCCACAATCATTGCCCCTGGCGTGATGGATTGTTCAATCACCAGTAGCGCGCCAAGCCCGAGCGTCAGCACGCCGGTCAAAGCCAATTGCAGGAAGCGGATCACCGCAGAAAAACTGCCAGCAATCTGGCTGGCGGTTTGCTGCTGGTTCAGCATGGCCAAATGCCGTTGCTGCCAGCGCTGCCAAACCCCTTGCCGCATCCCCATGGCCTCTGCCGTTTCCGCATTACGGATGCTGGCTTCCATGAAGGCATAGGCTTGCACATTGGTATTGGAAGCCTCGGCCAATTTTTTGGTCGAAAGCAGCGCCTGAATAACGGCGCTGCCGATCACCATCAGCACCGCGATAGTGCCAAAGGCCGCGAACCAGGGATGCACGACGTAAAGAATGAGGAGAAATACCGGAATCCAAGGCGCATCGAGTGAAGTGGTCAGCCCTGTGGTCGAAATGAAACTACGCACCTGTTCCAGATCACGCAGCGGCTGCGCGCCGACCCGGTCACTGCCGCGCAGGCTGCCCTGCATAAAAAGTGCTTCAAAAACGCGCGACGACAGGCGGCGATCAATCAGCCGACCAAGTCCAATCAGCGCAAAACTGCGGCAGCCTTCCAGGATGCCATAGATCCCAATCAGGAACAGCGAAATCAGCGTCAGCGCAAGAAGTGTCGCCTCGCTTTGGCTTGCCAGGACACGGTCATAGACCTGCATCATGTACACGGAACCGGTCAGCTGCAGCAGATTGACAATGAAGCCAACCGCGAAAAGCAAGGCGATCGCACCCTTCATTTCACCCAGAATGGCAAAGACAGGCGAAGCGGTCGGCTTATGCGACATTGTCGGCTTCATCTCTGGCTTAAGCGCATGCGACGCCCCCCTCTTTTCAAGCCCTATCCTGCCCGAACGACAGGTTAACTGCCACTCAATCCTCGCAGGGCTAAGCCCTTACAGCCCAAGGCTCCCCCCCGATCACTCTCAACCAGCGGGTCAACACAGAACATAGAACACAACCCTTAATTTATAGTCACCTTTTCCGGAAGCTGTCGAGAAAATGTGTCAATCGCCAAGCCATGACGGTAACGAATAGGGAAAGGGGGGCGGCCCCTTCACAGCATGGTCAGCCATCAATAATTTTGTGGTTTGGCATATTCGGTCTGCTGCCTTTGGGGCTGGGCGCCCAGGCAGTCGTGCCCGGCGCTACAGGATGAAATCCGCCACCAAAAGCGTCGAAACGCCCTGGATCGCAATCTCCATATCGGCCCGGGCATCGCCATTCACATCGGCTTGAAGCACGCCGCTCGCAAAGCGCAGTTGGCCGGCAACTCGGGTGAAGGATGCGGTACCAATGAAGGCAAAGGCCTGATCCCCCGCAAACCGTGTATTTGCGTCAATCCAGGAAAGGTCAATCCGATCCCCTTCGCCCCGCGTGAAGTCGGTGATGACATCCCGATTGGTCCCGACGGCACTATCGGCAAGGGCTGTAAATCGAAACAGATCTGCGCCGGTCCCGCCGGTCAAGACATCGCGCCCAGCGCCGCCGATCAGCCAATCATTCCCGGCGCCACCGTCAAGTGAGTCGGCACCGGCCAATCCGGCCAGCGAATCATTGCCAGCAAGGCCTTGCAACCGGTCATTGCCTGCCTGACCATTCAAACTGTCATTGCCGCCGCCGCCATTCAAACTGTCATTGCCGGTTGTGCCGTTCAGGATGCGGTCCGCTTCAACCCCGGCCATGGTCAGGCTATAAGCGCCGACGGAAGCGCCATCGCCCTGCGCGCTCAGGAAATATGTCCCGCTGGTCGTGACGCTGAAGGATAGCCGCGCATTCAGGCCGCTTGCATCATCATTGAAGGCCAATTGCTGACCGGTTGCCGTCAGCAATCGCAAGACTGGGTCAAGCGAAGACCCGGCTTCGGCATCCATCGCGAAACTGTAACGCCAACCCGCTGTCAGCGTCAGCCGAAACCAATCCTGATCGCCAGAAAACTCGATACTGGAAGCCTGTGGCCCAGTGGTTGAAAGCATGGCGACGGTTGAAAGATTGCCAACCACCACATCGCGTGGCCCCGAAGAGGCGGGCGCCGTGTCCAGCAGGGCATCAATATCAAGCCTGCCCCCTGTGACCACCAAGCCGCCAAGCGACGGCGTGGCTGTCGCACTGCCCAATACGGCGTCGCGGATTTCGGCGGCACTCGCTTCAGGATGTTCTGCCGCATAAAGTGCTACCGCACCTGTCACATGCGGTGCCGCCATGGACGTGCCACTATAGGTGCCATAACGCCCACCCGGCAGGGTGGAAAGAATGCTCGATCCAGGTGCGGCAATATCAACCGTGGTCGCCCCGTAATTGGAAAAGGAGGAAAGGGCGCCCGTACTGGTCAGCGATGCCACCGACACCACCGCATCATAGCCGGCCATCGCGCTGGTCGAGTAATTGGCGGGGAAGTGCGCCTGTGCATCATTATTCCGGCTCGAATTGCCTGCCGCTGCGATAAACAGCATATCCTGCTGCGCGGTGCGCCCGATCGCTTCATGCAATGGCGCGGAATAGCCCCCCCCGCCCCAGGAAGCGTTGATGGCGATGAAATCTTCGGCATCATTCGCGCGGATGGCGGCATCGGTGCAGTAATTCACAGCATTGACCGCCGAGGAGGTGAAGCCCGACCCTGCGGCTGAAAGCGTCTTCAGCGCCACCATCTGGATGGTCCAATTCACGCCAGCAACGCCAATGCCATTGCCGCCCATGGCACCAATCGTACCGCTGACATGCGAACCATGGCCATGATCGTCAAAGGGGTCATTGTCGCCATTGGCGAAATCCCACCCGATCAGATCGTCACGATAGCCATTGCCGTCCTCGTCGCTGCCGTTTTCCCAACGCGCATCATTCAGCAAATCGCCGGCATCAATGCGGCCATTGCGGTTGAAATCCAACACATAGGAGGCATTCGCTGCACCATTAAGGTCGCGGAAGGTAATCAGATCATCCTGATCAATATCAATGAGGCGCGCGCGAAGCGTCATCGGGATTTCGCGCTGATTGAGCCAAATATTCAAGTAGAGATCGGGGTGGGTGTAATCTATGCCCGTATCAATCACGGCGACCACGCTGGAAGTGGACCCGGTCGCACCTTCCGCCCATGCTGCATTGGCCTGGCTTCCAAAGCTGTTTTGGATCGGCCCCGAATCGCCCAACATGCCCCACAGTATGCCTGATGCATAATGCGGATCATTGCTCGCCAGCGCTATGCTGATCTCCTCGACCGTGACCGCATCAGGCACGGTAACCGCATCGGCGCAAACCATGGCCGCCACAGGCTGCATGGTCGCCAGCACTGCCGGCGCTGGAATATCGGCAATCGCAATCGGCGCCAGCCAAAAGCCATCGCGCCCTTCGCCTTCCTCGGACCAGCCCTGATCCTGCGCACTGTTGCTGAAACGCCGAAGCATCATCGCGATGGCCACGTTCATGAGCCCAATCCCCGCCAAACGATCTCTAGCTAGACCACCGTCCATGAAGGAAAAATGAAGCTGCGCAGACTGCGCCGCGCTGCTGCGACACCAACACTTTTGTAGCCTACCGGTGGTAGATTTGCAGCATGAAAAATGCGCCCGCTCAGCTGGGTTCCCTCCAGGACCGAAGCCGCCACTCCGGGCCGCCTGACCCCGCTCAGCCGCTTTTTGTCGCATTCCTGCCGCAGACGACTTATATGTATTCCTCACGATTCGCAGTTACGGACCCGATGACCCGCTTCATCCGCCAAATACCCGAAGGCGACGACCGAGAACGCCTGATGTGCCCCGATTGCGGGCATGTCGCCTATGAAAACCCAAAAGTGGTTGTGGGCAGCGTGATCGCGGAAGGCGACCACATCCTGATGTGTCGCCGCGCCATTGAACCGCGCTCAGGTTTCTGGACCATCCCGGCCGGCTATATGGAATTGGGCGAAACCGCCGAAGAAGGTGCGGCGCGCGAAGCCTGGGAAGAAGCCCGCGTGCGGATCACGCTTGAAGGCGTGCTCGCGGTTTATTCCATCGCGCGGATCGGCCAGGTGCAGGTGATTTTCCGCGCCCGTTTCGCCGAGCCAGACTTCGCCGCCGGGCCGGAAAGCCTTGAAGTGGCCCGCTTCCATTGGTCCGAAATTCCCTGGGACGAACTCGCCTTTCCCTCCGTCCATTGGGCACTCAAGGCTTGGCGGGATTCCGCCCATGGCGCCCTGCCCGCCGCGGCACTCAACCCGGCGGAAGACAGGCGCGGCGTGCATCGCCTGGCGGTGGCTGGCTGATGCTGGGGCGCCGCATCTTTCTCTCCGGTCTGCTGGCAAGCCTGGGCGCGGGCTCGGCCCTCGCGCAAAGCGCCGCGCCAAGCGTCACGCGCCCCGCCCCGCTCGCAACGCCCCGCCCCGCTGCATCACCAGTGCCACCACGCAACCCTGAACTGCGCCGCCAACGCCGCCAGGCTGCGAAGATCGTCACCGCCCCGGAACCGCCCGGCAAGCCCGCCCCCGTCCCCAATCGCGACATTGAGGCGCCACGTGGGTTGCGTGAGCCGCCACGCGCGAGC
>JBIKWX010000129.1:0-9465 GCA_044356095.1 Roseomonas sp. | reverse complement strand
TAGGCATGCCCGACATGCGGCTTGTCATTGACGTAATAGATCGGCGTGGTGACGTAGCGCGTCTGTTTCATCTGTCTCGGTCTTGCTTTGGCTTCGTGCGCCGCCCGTTCACATCCGTTCACGGGCAACACACTAGCCTCTAGTTTGGTCGCATTTTCCGAGTCGCCAAGTGATCCCACTTGGCTTGAAAATGCTCAATTCACGCTGAAAGCCAGGAAAGCCCGGTCAGTACCGCCTGTTTGCGGTCCATATTCAGCTTTTCTGTCTCATCCACGAGGCGGCCGAGCCTATCCCACAGCGCGGGCCAGGCGGCAAGCGGATGGGCGGCGATCCAGCCGGGGGCGGGCTCACCGCGCGCCGCTTGGCGCAACCCCGCCGAAATCCGCCCGCGCAGCAGCCCCATGAAGGTGGTGAATTGCGCCCCGCTGCGATCCGCAGCACATCGATCCGCGAGCACATGCAGCCGCGCGGGATCAGGCCGCTTCAGGCTGCTCAGACATTCTTCCACCAAAGCCTGCAATTCCAGCCCATCGCCTTCGGCCAATTGCATGGCACGGCCCGGCGAGCCTTCCGCCATCTCGGCGAGTTTTAAGCGATCCGCCGCAGGCAAATCCGGCAAAAGCTGCTTGAGCAAAGGCGCCATTTCCGCCTGATCCAGTGGAAACAGATCAAGCCGGCGGCAGCGGCTGCGGATCGTCGGCAAAAGCCGTGTCGGGGCGGATGACACCAGCAGCAGAATGGCGCGCGCCGGCGGTTCTTCCAGCACTTTCAGAATGGCGTTTTGCGCCTGCAGGTTCATCGTCTCCGCGCCATCCACCACCACAACGCGCCAGCCGCCTTCGGCCGCCGTCAGGGTCATGAAGCCCGGAATAAGCCGCGCGGCTTCCACGTTGATGTCGTTGCGCTTGCGCTCACCGCGCAGGGTATCGGCATCAATTGTCAGCAGATCGGCATGGCTATCGGCGGCCACGCGGCGAAAAACCGGATTGGCGGCGTCCAGATACAAGGGCGGCTTGCCCTGGGGCGCATCCGGCATGCCAGCCAGCAGCCAGCGGGCGAAGCGCCAGGCGAGCGTCACCTTGCCGATACCCGCCGGGCCAGTGATCAACCAGGCGTGATGCAGGCGCCCGGAACGCGCTGCCTCAGCCAGCGTCGTAGCAGCGCTTTCATGGCCGAAAAGCTCCGGATTGGCGCGCGGTTCCGGCAGGCTCACAGCTTGGCGCCCAGCCTTTGACGCAGGGTTTCAGCAATCGCGGCATAAACCGCTTCCGCATCCCGCGCCGCATCCAGCACCACGCAGCGTGTCGGTTCACGGCGCGCGATATCGGCAAAGCCCGCGCGAATGCGGGCATGGAAATCAGCGCCGAGCTTTTCGTAGCGATCCGCGGCACTCCGCGCCCCTGCACGCGCAAGCCCCGCTTCCACCGGCAGATCAAGGATCAGCGTCAGGTCCGGCTGCAAGCCTTCCAAAGTCAGATCACAAAGCCGCGCCCAGGTCCCGTAGGCAAGGCCCTGCCCCGCCCCCTGATAGGCCAGCGTGGAATCCGCAAAACGATCACAAATCACCCAGGCGCCGGCTTCCAGCATGGGGCGGATGGACCGCACCACATGTTCCCGCCGCGCGGCGAAATGCAGCATGGCTTCTGTCAGCCTGTCCCAGGAGCCAGGCGAGAGCAGCAAATCACGAATACGCTCTGCCCCCGGCGCGCCGCCCGGTTCGCGCGTGCGCAATACCGGCACACCTGCCGCCGCCAGCGCCAAGGCAAGCCGCCGCGCCTGGGTGGATTTCCCAGCGCCTTCGCCGCCTTCAAGCGTGATGAAATAGCCCCGCGCCATGAGCGCTTCAGGCGCCGGAGACCCAGCGCCCGATCACCGCCGGAATGCGCGGCAGCAGGCCGAGTTTTTCGATATCCGCCCCGGCCACCAGCGGCACAGAAAGCGTTGGCACCCCCTGCCCCGCCACCTGCAATTCGCCAATGGTCTGCCCGCGCATCACCGGTGCGGTGAGCGGCGCCTGATAGCGCACGCGCACTTCCAACCTGTCGCGCCAACGCCGCGGCAGCGTCAGCGTAATGTCGCGCCCGCCCACCATGGGAACGGTGCGGCGCTCACCAAGATATACCGGCACATCCTGCACGGTATCCTGCGCGCGAAACAGCGTAACGGCTTCAAATTCGCGGAAGGCCCATTCCATCAGGCGTTCGCTTTCCTCGGCCCGTGCGCGCATTGTGGGCAGCCCATTTACCACCAGAATAACGCGCCGCCCATCGCGGATCGCGCTGCCGGTCAGGCCATAACCCGCTTCTTCCGTATGGCCGGTCTTCAGCCCATCCGCGCCCGGCACGCGGGAGAGCAGCGGGTTCCGATTATCCTGGCTGATATTGCTGAAGCGGAAGCTGCGTTCATTGTAGAAGCGATAATAATCCGGAAAATCCGTAATGATGCGCCGCGCCAGGATGGAAAGATCACGCGCTGTCATGCGGTGTTCCGGATCGGGCCAGCCGGTGCTGTTGCGGAAATTACTGTTCATCAGGCCAATGCGTCGGCCGGTTTCGTTCAGCAATTCGGCGAATTGCTGTTCGCTGCCAGAAATTGCCTCGGCCAGCACAATGCAGGCATCATTGCCCGATTGCACGATCACGCCGCGAATAAGATCTTCGACCCGCACCTGCTGGCCGAGTTCCACAAACATCTTGGACCCGCCCATGCGCCAGGCGCGTTCACTGACGGGCAGCATCTGATCCATTTGCAGCCGGCCCTGACGCAGCCGGTCAAACACCACATACATGGTCATGAGCTTGGACATGCTGGAAGGCGGCATGCGCTCATCAGCGTTTTTCTCAAGCAGCGTCGCGCCGGTTTCGAAATCCACCACCAAGGCTTGCCGCGCCAGCACATCCACATTGCCGACAGGGGTGGCAACAGGTGTGCCCTCCTGCCGCGGCGCCGGGCGCCGCTGCGGCTGGGCGGGGGGTGGTGCCGGGCGTTGCTGCGCAAAAGCCTGATCCGCCGCAAGCCAGAGCGGCAGGCCCCCCAGAACGCCCCCAATGATACTGCGACGCGATGCCATGCCCGGTTCCTTCATGCCTGATCGCTTTTACGCCAAGAAAAGGCAGCGCCTTATTCCACAATAATCCTTGCCCCGGATAGGCCAGCGGCCAGAGTCCGCTCAAGCGCAAAATCCGCGGCCCGGACCTCAGCAAAGGGGCCAAGGGCGACGCGGAAGCTGGCATTGCGCCCCCTGCCCTGCTGGCTGATCCGCGCCCCCGGCAGGCGGGCCGCAACGGCTTCCGCCCCATATCGGCTGGAAAATTGCCCGGCTTCCACGAAAAGGCTGCCCGGGCGCGGCGCGGTTTGCGTCACGGCCTCAGGCAAGGCCAGGGAGGTGCCGCGCCTTTGGGGGGGCAATTCGGTGATCGGTGCGGCGCTCGGTAAGGGCTGGACCTCCCGCTGCGGCGCTTCACGCGTGCCGGACAAGGGGGGCAATTCTTCCCGCAGCACAGCAGCACGAGGGGCGGCGGCGATGGCGATGGCAACCGGCGCATGGCCCGGCAGGGCTTCGGCCACCGCGCGGCTCATTTCCGCATCAACGACCAGCGAAATTTGCGTTGCGCGACCAGGCGTCATGCCAAGCAAGGCGCCGGCGCGCGGAGACACACCCAGGATGCGCCCTGGCTTTTCCGGGCCACGATCATTGATCCGGAGCAGCATGGAACGGCCGTTTTCGAGATTGGTGACGCGAATAATGGCGGGCATTTGCAGGCTGCGATGCGCTGCGGTCAGCCCCTGGGCGGTCAGCATTTCACCATTCGCGGTCTGGGCGCCAAAGATCGGCGCCGGCAACACCTCAGCCAGCCCAGTTTCGGCAAGCGCATAATCCTCCCGCGGATAGGACCAGACACCACCCAGCCGATAAGGATCGCCCACCAGATAGCGCGGTTCAGGCTGCGTGCCGCAGCCCGCCATCGCCAGCAGGGCGGCGGCCAAAATGCCCCAGCGCGTCACGCCACGCGATCGGACAAAAGCCCGACAGAAAGCCCGTAATTCACCGGCGTATTATAGCGCCGGATGACGCGCAGATTGTGATGGCCAAGGAAAATCTGCCCGCCATTGCCGCGTGAGGGCAATACGATCTGCGTTTCGATATCGGATGCCGGCAGGGGTGAGCCATCAGGCTTGCGAAAACCCATGCGGGCGAAGTCGCGCAAGGGGCGCTTGGTTTCCGTATCCGCGCCGCTCGCCGAAAACCCTGCTGGGGGGCGCACTTCCCGTCCCCAGGCCTCACCACGCCGCCAACCATTGCGCTGGAAATAATGCGCGATGGAGGCCAGCGCATCAGCGCGATTATCCCAAATGTCGCGCTTGCCATCGCCGTCGAAATCCACGGCCAGGCGTTCAAAATTGCTCGGCATGAATTGCGGCTGGCCCATCGCCCCCGCCCAGGAACCCTTCATACGCTCAGCACTCGTGTGCCGGTCATTCAGGATGCGCAAGGCGGACATCAGCTCATTGCGGAAATAGGCAGCGCGGCGGCCTTCCCAGGCGAGCGTCGCTAAAGCTTCTACCACGCCAAAGCCGCCCGTATTGCCGCCGTAATTCGTCTCAACGCCCCAAATCGCGACAATGACTGAAGGCGCGACGTGGTATCGCGCTTCAATACGGCGCAGCAGATCTGTATTTTCCGCCATCAGGCGCCGGCCATTCTGGATGCGCGTTGGCGTCAGCATGATGCGGTCGCGGTAGTCTTCCCATTGCATGCCACCTTCCGCCTGGCGCCGATCCAATTCGATCACGCGCTGATTGGGCTTGAGCCCCGCCAGCGACTGATTGAGCGTCGCATCCGAAATCCCGGCGCGGCGCGCATCGGCGCGCACACCATCCAGGAAGCGTTCAAAGCTTTGGCCGGCAACCGGCACATAGGCCGGCGGCACATCGGGTGCGGGGATTTGGTTGGCGGAATTCGCCTCTGGGCTGCAGGCCGCGAGCAGGGTCGCGACTCCACCAAGCAGGAGCCTTCTTTCGATCATGGCTGCATCTGGTGCCATGCGGCGGCGGGAGAGGCAAACCCTTTTGCGCCCCATATTGGCCGGGGCGGAACTGGTGCTAAACTGTGCTTTCAACCAAGGAGGAATGCCATGGCCGCCGTCACCCGCGAACTTGCCGCCTTTGTCGCCGGGCTTCGTTATGAAAGCCTGCCCGCCAATGTGCAGGAACGCACGCGTTTCCTGATCCTGGACCTGGTCGGCAATATGCTGCGCGGCCGGCATGAGGCCGAGAGCACGCCGCCCCTTCTGGCTGCCGCCCGCGCGCTTGGCCTGACTGGTGGCTCAGCCGCCGTGTTCGGGGATGCCCAGCGCTACACGCCGGCTGGCGCCGCGCTGATCAATGGCGCAATGGCGCATTCGCTCGATTTTGATGACACGCATGCCGCTGGCACGCTCCATCCCGGCGCGCCCGTCATCCCCGCCGCGCTAGCGGCAGCCGAGATGACTGGCGCCGATGGCAAGACCGTGCTGGCCGCGATTGTGGCCGGGTATGAAACCACCTGCCGCCTGGCGCTGGCCTTGCCGGGGGGCGATCATTACGACCGCGGCTATCATCCGACAGCGACCTGCGGCGCCTTTGGCGCGGCGGCGGCGGCGGCGCGGGTTTTTGGCCTTTCTGCCGCGCAGGTTGAAGACGCTTTCGGCATCGCCCTTTCTCAGGCCGCGGGCAGCCTGCAATTCCTCGCCAATGGCGCCTGGACCAAGCGCTTCCAGGTGGGGTGGAGCGCGCTTAACGGCCTTTCCGCTGCCACCATCGCGCGTGAGGGCTTCCGTGGCGCCGGTGAGGCCATTGAAGGCAAGGCCGGGTTCCTCCGCGCCTATGCCCCGAACCCGAAGCCCGAGCGTGTGCTGCAAGATTTGGGCACGGCGTGGGAGTTGATGCAGACCGCCGTAAAACCCTATCCTTCCTGCCGCTATGGTCATGCGAGTGTGGATGCCGCCTTGGCGCTGCGCGCTGAGCTTGGCCTGAAGGTCGAGGAAATTGAGAGCGTCACCATGGGTCTGCCGAATAAGGGCATGCTGCTGGTGGGCGCGCCGCGTGAGTACAAGCAGAATCCGCAGAATATTGTTGATGGCCAGTTCAGCGGGCCCTTCGTGGTGGCTTGTGCGCTGGCCCGCGGGCATTTCGGTTGGGATTCCTATGCCTGGTTGCAGGATAAGGATATTCGCGCGCTGATGCCGAAGATTCTGCCGGAAGAAGATGCCGATGTGCAGGCGGAATTCCCGACCTTCATGTCGGGCAAGCTCACCATCAAGGCGCGCGGGCAGAACTTCGTGCGCCACATCAAGATCCCGAAGGGCGAGCCCGACAATTTCCTGACGGAAGCTGAACTGCGCGCCAAATTTCATGGCCTGGCGGATGCGGTGCTGGGCGCTGAGCGTGCCAAGCAATTGGCTGATGCGGTGATTGGGCTTGACCAGGCGGGTGATGTGAATGCGCTGATGCGCTTGGGCGCCCCCCTTGTCGCGCAGCGCTTGGCGGGCGAATAGGCGGTTCTTAGCGTTTATGCTTCGCGCCGAGTTTATGGGGCGAAGTTTTTGGATGGGTGGCCGAGCGGTTTAAGGCACCGGTCTTGAAAACCGGCGTAGGTGCAAGCCTACCGTGGGTTCGAATCCCACCCCATCCGATGCCCTCTTTAGAAGCATGTCGAAATTACCGTGACGAGGCCCTGTCTGGTTACAGCGCCTCATGTTGTCGATTCATATGCGCCACCAAATCATTCGGCAGTTTCAGCGGATGAGAGAGAACTTCCCGATAGGCGCGTTCCGTGAGGTTAGCGGGATCGAGCGTGGCTTCGCCAAAAAAGCGTGAGAGGTGATCTTGCTGCTTGCGCCACCACTATGATCATCCAAATAGGCTGCCCCTAACATAGTATTCAGTCCCGGCGGCGGCAGAAAGATCTGCGCTGCGCGACGATGGCCTAGCCAATTAGCCTATTCCGCCTGTCGCAAATTATTCTCCTCGATGATGCGCCGGAAAGACTCCGCATCACGCGTCACAGTTGCGCCAAAATCACGCGCATTCTGGAAGGTAATGGGTGTCTGAATACGTTCATGGCCTTCACGCATGGCGGGAGAGCCCATGGCGCGCTCACAGGCGGCTTCGCGGCGGGCAATAATGGCAGGCGGCGTATTGGCCGGTGCGAAAAGCCCGTGCCAGATGGCGAAATTCACATCATAACCCTGTTCGCGCATGGTGGGCACATCAGGAAAATCAGGCACACGTTCTGGGTTGAGCACTGCCACGGCGTGCAGGTTATTGGCGCGTACGGATGAAGGATGGTCATTGAAAATCTCGATATCCTTTGTCCGCATGGCAACCATGACATCGCCTGGACCGCGATAGGCGATATGGTTCATGGCAACGCCCGCAATACGCGCAAAAGTCACCATGGAAAGATGTGGCGTGGTACCTGGCCCGGTACTGGCAAAAGGCATGGGGGCCGGTGCGGCACGCGCGCGCGCGACCACATCGGCCACGGTCCGCATGCCAGAATCAGGCTGCGTCATCATAATCAGCGGCGCGCGATTGACCATGCAGATAGGCGCAAGATCGGTCGCGCGATATCCAGCATTGCGCATGAAACTCGGTTGGATCGCGATTGGCCCGACTGGGGTAAAAAGCAGCGTCATGCCATCAGGGCGCGCACGCACAACTTCATTGGCGGCAATGGTGCCGGCGGCGCCGGTTGTGTTCTTCACCACAACGGGTTGACCAAGCATGGGCTGGAATTCGGCGGCGATGAGCCGCGCAACAATGTCGGCGGCAGAACCAGGACCAAAGCTGGTGACGATCACAACGGCCGATTGCGCCCTTACCGTGACGGGAAGCAACACACCCGCTGACGCGGCAAGCGCCAGCAAGGCCAAGGCGAGGCGAGGCGATGGAAGAAAATCCTGGGCATGAATTTGTTTCCCCCACTCATGGACGGCAGAATTTACGGCTATTCCACGAAACCTGCGCCATTTTGCCGTGCATGGGAAGTGGGAACTGAGCCCATGGGTAGCGGTTCTGTGCCTTTTGCGATAGCCTCTTACCATGACCGTTATGGATCAATTTAGCCTGGCAGGTCGCACCGCTTTGGTGACAGGCGCGCGACGTGAAATCGGGCGAGCCATTGCGCTGGCCTTGGCTGAGCTAGGGGCGCGACTTGCCATTCACCACGCCGGCACCGCCGAGGAAACGGCGGATGCCGATGCTGTGGTGCGAACGATTGAAGAAGCAGGTGGCGTTGCGCGCGCCTTTGGGCAGGATTTCGCGGCAGATGATGCGGGAAGGCTTTTGGCGAATACGGTTTCGGCCTGGGCGGCGATTGATATCCTTGTGCTAAATGCCTCCATCGAATTGCCGGAAGCCTATCAGGATATCAGCCGCACCCATTTTGATCGGCAGATCGCGGTCAATCTCCGCACCCCGCTGGAGCTATTGCAAAGCCTTGTGCCACCAATGGCCGAGCGCGGCTGGGGGCGTGTGCTGACCATCGGCAGTGTGCAGCAGATGCGCCCGCATCCCAAGATGATGGTCTATGCCGGCACCAAGGCCGCGCAATGGAATTGGATGCGCAACCTGGCGCGGCAATTCGGCGGCAAGGGTGTCACGGTCAATAATCTGGCGCCGGGTGCGATCCTCACGGCACGCAATCGCGACCAAATGGCGGTTGAAGGCGCTGCGCTGGTTGAACGCATTCCCGCAGGCCGGCTTGGGCAGCCGAATGATCTCTGCGGTGCGGCAGCGCTGTTATGCTCAGACGCCGGCGCTTATATCAATGGCGTCAATCTTTATGTTGATGGTGGCCGGGCCGCGGTGTGAAGCGGTCAATCATCATCGAAAAGATTGCCGAGCCGTCGCTTCATCTGATCAGCGATATAAAGCGCCAAGGCCTGAATGGTGGAGGTTGGATTGACGCCACCGGAAGTCACCCAAATGCTGCCATCCACAATGAACAGGTTCCTCACATCATGGCTGCGACCCCAGGCGTTGACGACTGATCTTTCCGGATCACGACCCATGCGGCAGGTGCCCAGCAAATGCCCAGGACTATTCAGCAAACTGCGCGATGTATAGATATTGCGCGCACCGGCTGCTTCCAGCACTTCGGTTGCGCGCGCAATGCCGTGTTCCATCATGCGTGCCGTATTGTCGCTGATGGTGTAATCAATTCTAGGCGCGGGAATGCCGTGGCTATCCTTCAGTTCCGGATCGAGTGTGACGCGGTTATGCTCTTCCGGCAGATCCTCACACGCAATGCCGATGATCAGCCGGCGATTGACAAGCCCACGATAGGTTTTGTGATGATCTCGCCCCCAGGGCAGGATGCCAACCGCCGCGCTGGTAATGGCTTCATTGACCAGGCCCGTGGTTCGGCCGAATTGCATGGTATAGCCACGCACAAATCCGCGTGAGCGATCGGTCTCATAA
>JBIKWX010000128.1:0-9522 GCA_044356095.1 Roseomonas sp. | reverse complement strand
ATCATTCGGCGGGTCATTGCCGATGGGAATGGCATCTATGCGCATAGGGTCTCTCCAAGGGGGGCGAGGCAGCCCCTGCGGCGGCCTGGCCAATGCCCGATCCGCCCGGATATGCCCGCGCCGCCCAATATTGCAAGCATGATACGGCTTGCCAGCCTCGGCGCCGCCCCGCAGGGTAGCCGCATGAACGCCTCAGCCCGCGCCGCTTTCGCCGCCGCTGCCGCCCGCCGCGCGGGTGAGGTGGTGGCCCTCACCCAGCGCCTGACCGCCATTGCCTCCCCCAACCCGCCCGGCGATGTGCGGGACGTGGCGGCAGAAGCCGCCGAAATGCTGCGCGCCCTGGCGCCGGCCGCCGAGATATCGCTCCATGAAACCGACCCTCAGGTGACCAATCTGGTCGCGCGCATCCGTGGCGCCGGGCGGGGCCGCTTGCTCGCCTATAACGGCCATCTGGACACCTACCCGGTAAATGAGGCCTTGCCCTGGACCGTGTCCCCCTTGGGCGGCTTGCTCCGCGATGGCCGGCTCTATGGGCGCGGTGTGGCCGATATGAAGGGCGGCATTGCCGCTTCCATGCTGGCCTTTGCGCTGCTTGCCGAATACCGCGAGGCCTGGCGCGGCGAAGCCCTGCTGACGCTGGCCGGCGATGAGGAAAGCATGGGCCCGCTTGGCACCAAATGGTTGCTCGATCATGTGCCCGGCCTTGCGCAAGCCGATGGCGTGATCATCGGCGATGCCGGCAGCCCGCGCGTGCTGCGCTTTGGCGAAAAGGGCTTTGTCTGGATTGAGATCGAGGCTACGGGCCGCGCTTCCCACGGCGCCCATGTGCATTTGGGGGATAACGCGATTGACCGGCTGCGCGCTGCCCTGGATGCGGTGGCCGCCCTGCGCAGCATGCAGCCCGAAGCGCCGCCTGCCGTGACCGCCGCCATCGCTGCCGCGCGCGGCATCAGTGAAGCGCTGTCAGGTGCTGGGGAAGCCGCGGTGCTGGGCAGTGTCACTGTGAATATCGGGCGGATCGAGGGTGGAGCCTCGCCCAATCTGGTCCCGGCCTCGGCGCGGGCGGCCTGCGATATCCGCCTGCCGGTGGGTGTGACCAGCGCGCGGCTGCTCAGCGCGCTGCATGGGGCGCTGGATACGTTGCCCGGCATCACCTGGCGCGTACTGCGCTGCTTTGAACCCAATCACACCGACCCGGCCTTGCCCATCATTCGGCATGTACATCAGGCGGCGGAGCAAGTGCTGCGCGAAGCCGTCGCCGTGAATATGCGCGTTGGCGGTTCCGATGCGCGCTGGTTCCGCATGGCCGGCCTGCCAACCGTGGTTTATGGCCCAACACCGCATAATATGGGCGGCGCGGATGAATGGGTTTCGGTCGCGGAGCTGGAAGCCATTGCCCAAATCCATGCCCTGGCCGGGTTTGATTTCTTGAGCGCGGAGGACGCCGCATGATCACCTTGCTTGGCGAAATTCTCGCCTTCAGCCTTTTGGCCTTTTGGTTGTTTTTCTTTTTGCTGCAATGGCTCGCTGAAAGGATCGGGTCCTGGCTTGGCCAGCGCCATGCCTCACGCGGGGCCGCGCCGGCGGAAGGGGTTGGCGTGGTGGTGGGCGGCATGCTCGGCCTGCTCGCCTTCGTGCTGGCGCTCACACTTTCCTTCGCCAGTTCGCGGTTCGAGGAACGCCGCCAGGGCACACTGATGGAAGCCAATGCCATTGGCACCGCCTGGCTGCGCGCCAAGGCGATTGGTCATCCGCGCGGTGAGGAAGTGGCGAAACTGTTTGAGGATTACACGAAGGTTCGCGCCGATTTCATCAGGGCACCAGCGGACCGGGACGTGGTGCGCGCCATCAATGACCAGACATCAGCGCTGCAAAACCGCATTTGGGAACACGTCACCGCCATTGTGCGCGAAAGGCCGGATGCGATTTCATCCTCCCTGATGGCCGCCACGAATGAGGTGTTTGACCGTGCAACGGCGGAACGCTTTGCCTTCGCCCAAACCATGCCGGCGCAAATGATCTGGCTGCTGATGGGCATCGCGGTGCTGAGCATTGGTGCACTCGGCTATCAATTGGGGCTGCGCAAATTATCGCTGCCGATCCTTTCCGTGCTGCTGATCGGCATGTGGACATCCGTGATTGTGGTGATCCTGGATTTGAGCGCGCCGCGCATCGGCAGCCTGCGGTCCAGCGCCGCCGCCTATTACTGGACACTGGAAGGCTTCAACCCCGCACCGGCCCGAAGATAGCCCGGCACCTCCCCGCTTCGCGCTGCGCGTGATAGGGGGAGGTGTCCATGACCCGCGCCGCCACCGAAACGCCAGCCCCCATGCCTGCCCGGCGCCACAGCCCGGCCTGGGCCTGGGGGTCCATGCTGGTCGCCTGCGCCATTGCAACGCCCATCCTGGCCGTGCTGGTGACCGCCGCCGCGCCGGGCGGAGAGGTCTGGCGCCATATCCTGGCCACCACCCTGCCAGGCATGCTGG
Organism: Roseomonas sp.; assembly: GCA_044356095.1. Lineage (GTDB taxonomy): Bacteria > Pseudomonadota > Alphaproteobacteria > Acetobacterales > Acetobacteraceae > Neoroseomonas. Next base: position 7,036 of record JBIKWX010000128.1, on the reverse strand, counting down.
CCAGTTCTGCCCTTTTGGCCCTGCTGGTCGCGGCCATGGCCGGCAGCGCGGGCGCCATCACGGCCTGGCTTGTGGTGGCTTGCGAATTTCGAGGCCGGCGCTTTCTGGAAGTGGCGCTGCTGCTGCCGATTGCCATGCCCGCCTATCTTTGCGGCTATGTCTATACATGGCTTTTGGATGTCGCGGGGCCGGTGCAGACCACGCTCCGCGCCGCCACCGGGCTTTCCTACGGGCAATATTGGTTTCCGGAAATCCGGAGCCTGCCAGGTGCCGCACTCATGCTCGCCATGGTGCTGTATCCTTACGTGTATATGCTCTGCCGCGCGGCGTTTTTGCAGCAAAGCGTGTGTCTGATTGAGGCATCGCGCACGCTGGGCCATGGGCTGGCGCGGAGTTTTCTGCATGTCGCCCTGCCGCTGGCGCGGCCTGCCTTGGCTGCCGGGATTGCGCTTGCGCTCATGGAAACCCTGGCCGATTTCGGCACCGTGCAGCATTTCGCAGTGCGCACCTTCACCACCGGCATTTATGAGGCCTGGTTCGGCATGGATAACCGCCCGGCGGCGGCGCAGCTTGCTGTTGCCCTGCTTGGCTGTGTTGGTCTGCTGCTGGCGCTTGAGCATTTTTCGCGCGGTGGGCGGCGCTTTCACGCAACAACCACGCGCCACCCGGCCTTGCGCCCGGTGCGGCTTACCGGTTGGCGGGAAGGGTTGGCGCTGGCGGCTTGCGCGCTGCCGCTGATGATCGGTTTTGTCATTCCAGCCGGCGCGCTTTTGTGGCTGCTGGTGCAGGCGGGCGATCCCTTCAGCCCGGCGCGGTATTTGCCATTCGCGCGCAATTCCCTGGTGCTGTCCGGCATTACTGCCGTGCTGGCCGTGCTGCTGGCGGCCGGCATGGCCTGGGCAGCGCGGCTTTATCCATCGCCGGCGCGCAGCATCGCCAATCGCGTCGCATCGCTTGGCTATGCGCTGCCGGGTTCGGTGATTGCGGTGGGTGTTTTGGTGCCCTTTGGATTGTTCGACAATGCGCTCGATTCCTGGCTGCGCGCGCGGTTTGGCGTTTCATCGGGGTTGTTGCTGTCAGGCACCATGGCGGCGCTGGTCTTTGCCTATCTGGTGCGGTTCTTGGCGGTGGCGCTTTCCACGGTGGAATCGGGCCTCGCGCGGTTGAAGCCATCCTATACGGATGCGGCGCGCGTCCTGGGGCGACGGCCCGGGCAGGCAGTGCGCGAGGTTGAGGTACCGCTGGCGCGCGGCGCGCTGCTCACCGCGGGGCTTTTGGTCTTTGTGGATACCATGAAGGAATTGCCGGCAACGCTGATCGTGCGGCCCTTTGACCTCGATACGCTGGCGGTGCGGGTCTATAATCTGGCGTCAGATGAAAGATTGGCGGAGGCATCAACCGCGGCCGTCTTGATTGTGCTGGTGGGGCTGCTGCCGGTGGCGGCCCTCACACGCATGATGCGGCGGGAATGAAGCCGTCGCTGCGCGCCTACCGTGTCTCAGGCCGCAAGGTTTTTTCCAAGGATTGCGAATAGCGGCTCATGGCGAAACACAGCACGAAATAGACAAAGGCCGCGAAAAGATAAGCCTCGGTCGGAAAGCCGAGCCAATTCGGATCACCGAGTGCAGCGCGCAGCGTGGTGAAAAAATCAAATACGCCAATGACCACCACCAGCGTCGTATCCTTGAACAACCCGATGAAGGTATTGACCTGCGACGGAATGGTAATCGTCAGCGCCTGCGGCAGAATGATCAGCCGCATCTTCTGCCAGAAACTCAGCCCGATCGCATCCGCCGCTTCATATTGCCCGCGCGGCATGGCTTGCAGCCCGCCGCGCACCACTTCGGCCATGTAGGCTGCGGTGAATAGCGTATAGGCCACCAGCACGCGCATCAGCCGATCAATCGTGACCCCCTGCGGCATGAAAAGCGGCAGCATGATCGCCGCCATGAATAGCAGCGAAATCAGCGGCACGCCGCGCACGCATTCAATGATGGCGGTGGAAAACCAGCGCACCAGCTTCAATTCACTGCGTCGGCCAAGCGCCAGCATGATTGCGAGTGGATAACCAAGCGCCAGGCCATAAACCGCGATAATGCCGGTGATGGTGAGCCCACCCCATTGCCGTGTCTGCACAAAGGACAAGCCAAACACGCCGCCCTGCATCAGCAACCACATGGCAGGCGCCGCAATGGCCCAGCCCAGCAAAAGCCAGCGGCCCCAAAAGCGCCTGATGGTGGAAAGCAGCACCATGGCCACCAGGATCACAATCATGGTCGCGGGGCGCCAGCGTTCCTCATAGGGATAAAGGCCGAAAATAGAGAACCAGAATTTCTCCCGCACAAAGGCCCAGCAGGCACCGCCCGCGGTGCGACATGCCTGCGCATTGCCACCCCATGTGGCGTTCGTGACGGCCCAGGACCAGAAAGGCGGCACCGCGAAATAGAGCACCGCCAGGCAAGCCAGCGTGAGCACCGTATTAAGCGGGCCGGCGAAGCAGGCCTTGATGAAAGCCTGCACCCTTTCGGCAAAACTTGGCCCGCGCGGCGCGGCTTGTGCGACCTGCATCGGATCAACGCTCCTTCAACAGGGCGACTTTGGCGTTATACCAATTCATCAAGCCTGAGGTGATCAGGCTGATGATCAGATAGACCGCCATGAAAATCGAAATCACCTCAATCGCCTGACCGGTCTGATTGATCGAGGTATTGGCGACACTCACCAGATCCGGATAGCCGATAACGATGGCGAGTGAGGAATTCTTGGTCAGGTTCAGATATTGCGAAGTTAGCGGCGGGATGATGACGCGGAGCGCCTGCGGCAGAATGACAAGCCGCATGATGCGCCCCGGCGGCAAACCCAAGGCGCGCGCTGCTTCCCATTGCCCCTTATGCACGCTTTGAATGCCCGAACGCACAATCTCGGCAATGAAGGCCGAGGTATAGACCACGAGGCCCACCAGCAGCGCAAAGAATTCCGGCGATAGCGCCAGCCCGCCTTCAAAATTGAAGCCGGCAAGTTCCGGCCATTCCACGACCGGCACAAAACCCAAAGACATCCCGAGCGCCGGGAAGCCGAATAGCATCAGCAGCCCAGGCAATAGCGTCGCACGCCGATCCCCAGTTGCGATCTGGCGTGCGCGTTCACGTCGCAGCAGCAGCCACCAGCCAATCGCCCCAAGCAAGGCGGCCAGCAGAAACACCAGCAAGGCCGTATCGGCCATCAGCCCGGGGATTTTCATACCGCGTTGGGACAGGAACACGCCGGGCAAGGGATTCAGCGCCTGCCGCACAGAGGGAAGCTGCAACAGCACCGCATGCCAAAACACCAATTGCAGAACCAAGGGCGTATTGCGAATGACCTCGATATAGCCGCCCACCAGGCCGCGCAGCAGCGGGTTGGAAGAAAGCCGCGCAAGGCCAAGCAGAATGCCAAATACCGTGCACAGCGCGATGCCAACAATGGCCACACGCAGCGTATTCAAAAGCCCCACTGTCAGCGCCCGCCGATAGGTGTCCGACGGCGCATAGGGGATCATGTATTCGCCGATGGGAATGCCGGCTGAACGGTCCAGAAAGCCAAAGCCGAATTGCAAGCCGCGCGCCGCCATATTTGTTTGCGCATTGGACCAGAACCACCAGCCAAGCAGCACCACCGCAGCCAGCAGCCCGGCCTGGATCAGCAAGCCCCGGCGCGATCCCGGCAAGGGAATGATCCCGCGCGAAGGTGGTATGGCGGTGGATGAACTCATGCAGCGAATTCCAGCGGCAACATAAGACAGGAAAGGGTGGTGGCTGTTTGCATCACCCACCACGCCGAAAAACCGCCGCGCGCCATGACAGCGCGCGGCCTTGCGTTACGCCTGAAAATCAGCGCGCCGGCGGCGCATAGAGCAGGCCGCCACGGGTCCAGATATTGTTCATCCCGCGCTCCAGCCCCAGCGGCGTATTGGTGCCGAGGTGCCGTTCAAAAATCTCACCATAATTGCCGAAGTTGCGGATGATGACGCGGGCAAAATCAGCACGGGCGGCGCCGATGCTCTCACCCATATTGCCTTCAACACCAAGCAGACGGCGGATCACCGGATTGGTCGCGGTAGTGGCGATCTGTTCCACATTGGCCTGGGTGATGCCCATTTCTTCTGCGTCAATCAGGGCGAAGGTGGTCCAGGCGACGATATTGGTCAGCTCCTCATCACCCTGGCGGATGGTCACAGCCAGCGGCTCCTTGGACAGACGCTCAGGCAGGATCACGTGATCCGCCGGGCGCGTCAGCAGGGTGCGCTGGGCGGCAAGGGCGGCGAAGTCATTGGTGAAAACATCGCAGCGGCCGCTATCATAAGCGCGGCGGATTTCATCCAGATCGGCGATCACCACTGGGGTGAAGCGCAGATTATTGGCGCGGAAGAAATCGGCGATATTGAGTTCCGTCGTCGTGCCAGGCTGCACGCAAACCGTGGCGCCATTCAATTGGCGTGCGCTGGTCACGTTCAGGCGGCGCGGCACCATGATGGCCTGACCATCATAGAAGGTGATGGCCGGGAAGTTGAAGCGGTTCACATTGGAATCGCGCGTCAGCGTCCAGGTCGTGTTGTTGGACAATACATCCACTTCGCCGGAGGACAGCGCCGGGAAGCGGCTTTGCGTGGTGACGGGGACGAATTCCACCTTGGTCGGATCATTGAGGATGGTGATGGCGATGGCGCGGCAGACTTCGACATTGAAGCCACCCCAGCGGCCCTGGCTATCCGGCACCCCGAAGCCCGGGTTGGACGGACCCTGCACGCCGCAGCGGAGCGTGCCGCGCTGGCGAATCTGATCCAAATCGCGCCCGGCAAGGGCTTCACCCACGCCAAAGGCCATGAAGGCCGCCGCGGCGGCGGCCAAAAACTTGAACTTCATTTGAGGCTCCCTGTTATCCCGAATTTCGGCCGGATAAGCGGCCAATCACGCCAAATTGCGCGGCTCGGCTTCAATTACAAGTGAGCAATTTTTCGGAAATAATAGTAAAAATGGCAATTTTGATGGGGAATGACCAAAATCCTCGCAAAACAGGCGCCTAAGGCCGCATTATGCGTCAAAAATTGGCTATCCCGAGCCTCAGCGGGGGGGCTCGGCCTGCACTACTTCACAATCGCCACACGGAGCGCATTCGTCGTCCCTGGCGTGCCAAAGGGCACTCCGGCTGTCACCACCACTTCATCCCCGCTTTTGGCGAAGCCTTCATGCTGCGCGGCGCGTGTGGCGCGCGCCACCATTTCGGTCATGGAATGGATTTCATGCACTTCCAGCGAATGCACGCCCCAGATCAGCGCCATCCGCCGCGCGACGCTTTTGCTGGTGGTCAGCCCCAGGATCGGACAATGCGGCCTTTCGCGTGCGACCCGAAGTGTGGTGGAACCGGTGGAGCTGAAGGTCGCAATCACCTCGGCTTCGATCGTCTCAGCCACCTGGCGCGCAGCGGTGGCGATGGCGCCGGCGCTGGAATGCTCGGGCGGTGGGCGCGCGGCATCGGTCAGGCGGCGCCAATCAGGGTCCTGTTCCACCCGTGCCACGATGCGGTCCATCATATTCACGGCTTCGTAGGGGTATTGCCCGGCAGCGGTCTCGGCCGAGAGCATCACCGCATCCGCACCATCGAATACGGCGGTGCCAACATCGGAAACTTCGGCGCGGGTTGGGCTCGGCGCGGTGATCATGCTCTCCAGCATTTGCGTTGCCACCACAACAGGTTTGCCGAGTGCGCGGGCCGTGCGCACAATGCGCTTTTGCGCGAGCGGCACTTCTTCCGGCGGCAGCTCCACGCCCAAATCACCGCGTGCGACCATGACGCAATCAGTGAGCGCCATGATGGCATCAAGGTTTTCAAGTGCCTGCGGCTTTTCGAGCTTCACCATGATCCAGGCGCGCCCGGCGGCGATTTCCTTGGCCTCCGCCACATCTTCCGGGCGCTGCACAAAAGACAGCCCGATATACTCAACGCCCTGGTCGAGCACGAAGGCGAGGTCCGCACGGTCCTTCTCCGTCAGCGCCGGAATGGGCAGCGCCACATCGGGCACATTCACGCCCTTGCGGTCGGAAAGCGGGCCGCCCACCACCACCTGTGTTTCCAGATGATCGGGGCGCTTATGCGTGACGCGCAGGCGAAGCTTGCCATCATCCAGCAAGAGCGTCGTGCCGATCTGCGCCGCCGCGATGATTTCCGGATGCGGCAGATTGACGCGCCTGGCGTCACCCGGCGTCGGGTTCAGATCAAGCTTGAAACTCTGCCCCGATTGCAGCTGCACCCGCCCGGCCTGGAAGCGCCCGACGCGCAGCTTCGGCCCCTGCACATCGGCCAATATCCCGATGGGGCGGCCCACCTTGGCCTCGACGGCGCGGATGGTCGCGATGCGCGCGGCGTGATCCTCATGGCTGCCATGGGAAAAGTTAAGGCGGAAAATATCGGCGCCGGCGCGGTGGAGGCGTTCGATCATCTCCGCGCTGCTGCTGGCGGGGCCGAGGGTTGCGATGATTTTGGTGCGGCGCCGGCGGCGCAGAACGGGGCGGGCCACCATGCGGGGCAATCCTTGTGTTTGAGGGGAGGGTGCCAGGTCAGGCCGCAGGCTTTCCGGCGCTAAGTTCAGCGCCTTGGCAATTTCCGAAACACGATCCTCAGGGACGCGCTTCCATTGCGAAACGGCGGCGGTGGAAATGCCCAAAGCGGCGGCGATCTGCTTGACGGTGCCGCGCCGGGCGAGAAGGGCTTCAAGGGCTGGGTCACGCATGGCGGTATCTTAGCAAAATTAAGCTAAAATACCACTTAAAATCGGCCTGGCTTAACTTTTAAAAGTTAAGTCACCAGCAGCGCGCGAAAATCATTCACGTTGGTCAGTGTCGGCCCCGTCACCACCAGATCGCCGAGTGCCTGAAACAGCCGGTAGCTGTCATGCCCCGCCAGCAGCGCGCGGGGATCAAGTCCGGCGGCGCGGGCGCGGGCCAGCGTATCCGGGGTGCCGATGGCGCCGGCATTATCCTCTGACCCGTCAATGCCGTCC
>JBIKWX010000390.1:0-2617 GCA_044356095.1 Roseomonas sp. | reverse complement strand
GTGAACACAAGTCGCGGGCCGCTGATTGAACAAGCCGCGCTGATTGCGGCCTTGCAGGAAGGGCGCATCGCCGGCGCGGGTTTGGATGTGTTTGATATTGAGCCCATGCCCGTGGATCACCCAATCCTGAGCGCGCCGAATACCATGCTGACGCCGCATCTGGGCTATGTCACGGAACAGAATTACCGCACCTATTACGAAGTGGCGGTGGCAGCGACCAACGCCTTCCTTGCCGGTGCCCCGATTGGAGTGATCAAGCCATGACAAGCCCCTACACCACGCCCGAAGGCTGGGCCGGCTGGACCCAGGCCGCGCGCGATGCGGCTTATGACAACCTCAAGGGCGTGGCGGATAGCGCGGCGCAGGTCGCCAATCGCAACACGCTGTCTGAGGCGTTTCGCGCGGCGCATACCGGGCATCTCGATCTGCCTTTTGGTAGTGGCGCGCGGGAACAATGGGATCTCTACCCCGCCGCGCGTGCCGATGCGCCGTGCCTGGTTTTCATCCATGGCGGCTATTGGCAGCGCAACCGGCGGGAAGATTTCGCCATCATGGCCGAAGGCGCCTTGGCCGCCGGCTGGTCGGTTGGGATTTGCGGCTATACGCTGGCACCTGAAGCATCCATGACGCGCATTGTTGCTGAAATCCACGCCGCGCTGGATTGGCTCGGCGCGCATGGTGCGGCGCATGGTGTGGCGGGCAAGGTGGTTGCTTCCGGCTGGTCCGCAGGCGGGCATTTGGCGGCGCTGGCGGCGGAACATCCCCTGGTGGTGGGCGCGCTTGCCATGTCCGGCATTTATGAATTGGCGCCGATTGCCGAGACCAATTTGAACGACAATCTGCATTTGACGCCCGCCGAAATCGCGGCGCATTCGCCGATCCGCCGGCCTGTCGTGCAAAAGCCCATCGCCATTGCCTATGGCGCGCGGGAATTGCCGGAATTGCGTCGGCAAAGCCGCGTCTTTCATCGCCATCGTGCGGAGGCGCAAGTACCCGGCGCGCTGATCCCGGTGCCAGAAGCGGATCACTTCCGCGTGCTGGAAGCGCTCTGGCGCCGCGATGGGGTGTTGTTGCGCGCGGCGGCGGAGGTTTTGGCGGCGGCGGGGTAGGGTTCAGTCGCGCCCGGCGGCGATGGCGCGGAGGCGAGAGCGCTCACCTCCGGTAAGGTCTTTTGCGCCGGGGCAATCAGCACTCAGCATATGGGCAGCGAGGGTTTGGCGCTGGGTGCCGAGGTTGCGGGGTTCTTCGCGCCAAATCTGCCGCAAAATGCCGCGCGCGATATGCGGGGCATGATCGGTGCCGCAGGCGAGGTCGCCCAGCCGCTTTGCGACAGCCTCCGGTTGCGGTGCGGGATGGCTGTCCCAATTGCCTCGTGCGGTTTCAGCGCCCTCGGGCGCATTGTCCGCCGTCAGCGCCGCGAGTAATCCCCGTGCCTGGTTTCGCCAAAACCCATTAGGGATGGATTTGGTCCGTTCCTCGATCCAGACATTCCAGGAGCGCGGGTTGGGGCAGGCCTCACCTAGCCGAGTAGGTGACGGGCAGGGAGCGGCGTCGCTGAACTTCAGATCGCGCAGCTGAGCATCATCCAGCGCTGCTTCGGGCGCCCGTAAGCGCCAAATCTGAGCGCCTGCAATCAAGGCGCCCTGCAACTGCGCCCGATCAAGCGACGCGCCCTGCAACTCCGCCCCATTTAGCCGCGCGCCCTGCAACTGCGCTTCCCAGAGCAACGCGCCCTGCAACTGCGCCCGAATAAGCGTCGCGCCCTGCAACTGCGACTGAAAAAGCGACGCGCCCTGCAACTGCGTCCCCGAAAGGGACGCGTCCTGCAACTTCGCTCCCAAAAGAATGGCGCCCTGCAACTGCGCCCAATCAAGCGAAGCGCCCTGCAACTCCGCGTCACGAAGCGACGCCTCCTGCAACTGCGCCCAATCAAGCGACGCGCCCTGCAACTGCGCCCCATCAAGCGAAGCGCCCTGCAACTGCGCCAGATCAAGCGACGCGCCCCGCATATCGGCCCAGCTTAAATTCACGTTGAAAAATTGACTGCCCGACAAATTGGCAAAGCGCAGCCGCTTATTCTGCAGCACCAAGGGGTCAAAGGCAGCGCGCCGCTTCCCGTCTAATTCTTCACCGGCGCGGAGTTGTACAAAGGCCCCATTATCCCAGACCTTGCCGACCAGGGTGCGCCCCGGCACGGAAAGATATCGGCAGCCTAGTCCGACATGGGGGCAGAGCAGCAAATCCACCGGTTGCTGCAGTGCCGCAATCGCCAGAACAATCATACCCTCTGGGCTAAGGGCGGCATCAGGCCGTCGGAACAACTGCTCCTTCAATTCCTCCCATTTCCCCACCCCCACCGTGGTCTCCTCTGCGCTCGGCACTCGGCACCAGGCGAAGTTAAACCCCAGCACCAGCGCCGGCAGCACAAAGCGCCCGCGCTTGAACAGCCAGCGCAAAACCGAATCCCCCGAAGGCCTTTGCCGGCGAAAAAACCAGATCAGCAGCAGGATATCGAACAGGATGGTGATGTGATGGACGATATTCACCACATGGCTCTGCAAGCGGAGCGAGCCAAGCTGCACCAGCAGCAGCACCGCCACCGGAAATACCGCCAGCA
>JBIKWX010000389.1:0-2625 GCA_044356095.1 Roseomonas sp. | reverse complement strand
CCAAAAGCCTGGGTGATGAAGCCCCCCGCCACCGGACCGAAGGCCGAGGCAAAACCATAAGCGCCCGCAATCCAGGCCTGGAATTTGCCGCGCTCACGCGGCGGCACAATCTCACCGATTAGGGCCTGGGTCAGGGTCAGCAGCGCGCCACCGCCAAAGCCTTGGATCACGCGCGCGATGACCAGGCTTGGCAGATTGGGCGCCATCGCGCAGCCGGCGCAGCCCACAAAGAAAATCGCCAGCGCCACAAACAACAAACGCCGCCGGCCAAAGAAATCACCAAGCTGTCCAAAGACCGGTGCGGCGCAGGTGGCGGCAACCAGATAGGCAATCAGGATCCAGGAAACACGCTCAATCCCGCCCATATCGGTTGCGATATCGGCCAGCGCCGTCGCGACAATGGTCTGATCAACTGCGGAGAGGAAAATCACCAGCGCAATCGCCGGAAAGCCGCGCAGGAAACGCGCGCGAAGCTCGCCAGCCGGATCAACCGCCATCACAGGGCGCCGCTGCGTCCCATCTCAAGGAACTTGTCGCGTCGGCGGGCGCGTAAAGTCGTGCCATCCAAGGCAAGCAAGGGTGTCAGCAGGGTTTCGATCTTATCGCCGAGTGCCGTCATCACCGCTGCCGCATCGCGATGCGCACCGCCAAGTGGTTCCGGCACCACAACATCCACCAGGCCAAGCTTGCGCAAATCATCGGCCGTCAGCTTCAGCGCTTCGGCGGCAGTGCTGGCCTGCGCGGCGTCGCGCCACAGGATGGAAGCGCAGCCTTCAGGGCTGATCACGGAATAAATCGCGTGTTCCAGCATGATGATGCGATCCGCTGCCGCCAGCGCAATCGCGCCACCGGACCCGCCCTCACCAATAATGGTCGCAATGAAGGGCACGGGCGCATCCAGCCCGGCTTCGATGGACCGCGCAATCGCTTCCGCCTGGCCGCGCGCTTCCGCATCAATCCCCGGAAAGGCGCCAGAGGTATCAACGAAGGAGAGAATAGGTAGCCCAAAACGCCCGGCGAGATCCATCAGGCGCCGCGCTTTCCGGTAACCCTCGGGCCGCGCCATGCCGAAATTATGTTTCACACGGCTATCGGTATCATGGCCGCGCTCAGTCCCCAGCACCATGACAGCACGGCCACGGAAGCGACCCATGCCGCCCACCACCGCCGCATCATCGGCGAAGGCGCGATCCCCCGCGAGTGGCGTGAAATCCTGAATAAGCGCCGCGATATAATCGGTTGCATGCGGCCTGTCCGGGTGGCGCGCCACCTGCGCCTTCTGCCAGGGCGACAGCTTGGCATAGGTGGTCTTCAGCAGGGCCTGGGCTTTTTCGCCGAGCCGCCCGATCTCCTCGGCCACATCAATGCCGCCGGCATCGGTGGTCCGACGCAGCTCCTCGATCTTGCCTTCAAGCTCGGCGATGGGTTTTTCGAATTCCAGGAAGTGACGCATGGCGCGGGGTTAGCCCAAATCGGCCCGGGGCGCGACCCCCTGTTTGGACAGGGGGTGGTGTTCCGCCACCAGCGCCCGCAACCGCTCCTCCAGCACCTTCGTGTAGATTTGCGTGGTGCCGATATCCGCATGGCCCAGCAGCATTTGCAGGCTGCGCAAATCCGCCCCCCTTTGCAGCAAATGGGACGCAAAGGAATGGCGCAGCACATGCGGGCTGACCCGGCCGGGGTCGAGCCCTGCTGCCAGCGCAACCTCCTTCAACATCAAGCCCAAAGCCTGGCGCGTGAGGTGCCCCGAAGCCCCGCGAGAGGGGAAAAGATGGCGGCTGCCCTTGGCCTTTTCCTCGGGCCGGGCGGCCAGGGCCAAATCCCGGGCGCGTTCGGAAACCGGCACCAGCCTCTCCCGCCCGCCCTTGCCGCGCACGGCGATCAAGGGCGCGCCGGGGCGGAGCGCCGCCGCCGGCAGGCTGACCAATTCCGAAACGCGCAGCCCGCTACAATAGAGCATCTCCACCACCGCCGCCGCCACCTTCCCCCTTTTGCCGGGCAGTGAGGCGGCGGCGGCGATCAGCGCCTCAACCTCCTCCTCGCGGAGTGCCTTGGGCAGGCTTTGCGGCAGGCGCGGCGCTTCCAGCAATTCTGAGGGGTCATCGGCGCGAACCCCCTCTCGCAGCAGGAATTGATGGAATTGGCGAAGGGCGGAAAGCCGCCTTGCCTGGGTACGCGCGGCCAAGCCCTGGGCGGCCAGGCCCGCCAGCCAGGCGCGGAGCAAGGCGCTATCCGCCCCATGCAGCGGGGTGCCATGGGCGGCGGCGAAACCCGCAAAATCCTCAAGGTCCGCCTGATAGGCCGCGAGGGTATTGCGCGCCGCGCCGCGTTCGGCGGCCAACATTTCCAGAAATGCCTCGGCATGGCGGGAAAGCCCAACCCGGGCCGAAGATTTACCGGCCGCGGAAGCGGTCATTGGGGATGGTACGCTCAATGGCCTGGGGCGTCACGCTGGGCGGAAAGGCGCCAATCAGGATCAGGCCCAGGGCAAAAAGGCCAAGCACCACGGCAGCAACCAGCAGAAGTGGGTTACGGAACATGCTGGCGGCGGGGCTCCCTCTCGCTTTCCTGAATTCGTGCTAACGCTCAGCCCCAAGATGCGCAACTCTCTCTTTGATGATGCCC
>JBIKWX010000388.1:0-2633 GCA_044356095.1 Roseomonas sp. | reverse complement strand
AACAGGCCGAGCAAGGCGAGCAGGCCGTAAAGGCCGAGGAAGAAAACGCGGGCACCGGTCATGGCGGTGGGTCCTTTCCAGGTTGGTCGTCAAACAGGATCCGGGCGGCGGCGCCTTCCAGATCATCATATTGGCGCGAACGCAGCGCCCAGAGGAAACCAAGTAAGCCAAGCCCGCCCAGCAAAAGCGAAACCGGCACCAGCAGGATCAGCGCTTCCATATCAGCCCCTCCCCGCGCGCAGGGCATTGCCGATAACGATCAGCGATGATGATGCCATCACCAGCGCCGCGATCAGCGGATTGACCAGGCCGGCAATGGCAGCGGGCACGGCAATCACATTATAGGCCAGCGAAAACCCGATATTCTGCCGCGCCAGGATTTGCGCCCGCCGTGCGAGGCGAATGGCATCCGGCAGTACAGCCAAACCCTCACGTTGCAGCACGATATCGGCGGTGGTTTGCGCAAGGTCCGTGGCACCCGCCGGGCTTGCGGCGACATGCGCGGCGGCAAGCGCCGCGGCATCATTGATGCCATCACCGACCATCAGCGGCTTCCGGCCAGCTTCCTTCAGGCTTTCGATATAAGCGGCCTTGGCGTGCGGATCAGCCTCGGCCTGCCAGACCTCGATGCCGGCGGCCATGGCGGCGGAGGCAACCGCGCCCGGACCATCGCCTGAGAGCAATTCCACCGGCAGGCCGAGCGCCTTCAGATCAGCAACCGCTTGCGGCGCATCAGCGCGCAGCCGATCAGCGAAGCGGAAAATCACCGGCGCAGCATCGGCGCTGGCGCGATAGACCAGCACCATGCCATCGCTAACACTGGCCGCATCGCAAAAGGCGGGCGAGCCCAAACGCGCGCTACCCGCCTGCAAGCCCTGCCCGGGCATTTCGCGCGTAGCTTCCATCAAGGGCGCTTCCGGGCAGGCGCGCATCAGCGCCTTGGCCAAGGGATGGCGTGATGCGCGCGCCATGCCCGCCGCAGCGCGCAACACACCCGCATCCTGCCCCTCCGGGATCAGCACCGGGCGGCCTTCGGTCAGCGTGCCGGTCTTGTCCAGCACGGCGCAATCGGCTTCTGCCAGGCGTTCCAGCGCGGTGGCAGAGGCCACCAGGACGCCGCGTTTAAATAGCGCTCCATTCGCCACGACCTGAACGGCGGGCACGGCAATCGCCAGGCCACACGGGCAGGTAATCAACAGCACGCACACCGCATTGACCAAGGCTTCCTGCCAGAGCGCGCCAAATCCCACCCACCACAACAGAAAAGTCGCCGCAGCGATGGCATGCGCAATCGGCACATAATACCGCGCCGCATGATCGGCGATGGAGACAAAGCGGCCCTTGGATTGCTCGGCGGCTTCCAACAACCGCGCCATGGCGGCGAGGGAACCATCGCGTGCCGGCGCCGTTACTTCCAGCACGAAAGGCGCGCCCATATTCACTGCGCCTGCCGGCAAGGCAGCACCTGCCGCAAAACCGCGCGGCAGGCTCTCGCCAGTGATCGCTGCCGTATCCAGCAAGGTTTCTGTATGCGCCCGACCATCCAAGCGCAGCGCTTCCCCAGCCGCGACTTGCACAACCTGCCCCGCTTCCACGGCAGCGACCGGCACCAGCCGCGTTGTGCCATCGGCAGCCAGCAGCGCCACCATGCCATCCTGCAGCGCAAGCAATTCCGCTACCGCCTGTCGCGCCTTCTTGCGCGCCGCGCGATCCAATACGCGGCCCGCGAGCAATAGCGCCAGCAAGGCCGTTGCGCCATCGAACCAGGTATAGGGGCCGTTGCGGAAGGTCTCGACTAGGCTCATGCATGCAGTGGCGAGCACACCAAGCGAGACCGCCATATCCATATTGACGCGCCCGGCGCGCAAGGCCGCGGCAGCGGAACGGTAGAAGGGCATACCCGCAACCAGCACGGTTGGCAGACCAATCAGCGCCGCCAGCCAATGCATGAATTCGCGCGTATGGGCACCCATATCCTCGCCGACCCAAACGGCAATGGACACCAACATCACATTCATGGCGCCAAAGGCAGCGATGCCCAAAGCGCGGATCAGGGCGCGGCCTTCGGCATCCTCGGTCGCGCGCAAACAGGCGGGCGTATAGGGTGCCACGCGAAAGCCAAGACGCGAGAGCAGCGCAATCAATTCATTGCCGCGTGACGGGGCACCACGCCAGCGCAAATCCAACCTGCGCGTGGAGAAGGCAACCCGTGCCTTGATCACGTCAGGTTCCGCCGCCAGCGCCTGTTCCACCAACCAGACACAAGCGCCACAAGTAAGGCCCGAGATCATGAGATCGAGCGCTTTCACACCATCCGCATCTTCGCGGATCAAGGGCAGCGCATCAAAAGCAGGCGGCGCGGCTTCGGGGCGCAGCGCACCATCAGCGCTTTCGCGCCGCCGATAAAACGCATCCAGCCCAAGGCCGCGCACCAGGCCATAAGCCGCCTCACACCCCGTGCAGCAAAAGCGCCCTTGGGCAGGCGCCAGCGCCGCGCCGCAATGGGCGCAGGCGGCCGCACTTTGCGGCGCTTCAGCAATCAAGGGGCGTGAAAGATCGGTCATGGCAGGATGAAGCGCTTGCGCAAGTCAAAAGCCGTGCCGGCTTCATCAAAAAACGTGAGCCGCGCTTCC
>JBIKWX010000400.1:0-2634 GCA_044356095.1 Roseomonas sp. | reverse complement strand
CCGTTTGGTCGAAGGCATTGGCTGTGAGATCAACCTGGTCTTCCCGCTGGGCAGCCATGTGGAAGATATCGCGAAGCTGCCCGATGCGGATGTGAATATCTGCATGTATCGCGAATTCGGCCGCAAGCTATGCGAGGAACTGGATCGGCCTTATCTGCAAGCACCGATTGGACTTTTCGCGACCACGAATTTCTTGCGCAAGCTTGGTGAACTGACCGGGTTGGACCCGGAACCCTTCATCGAACGCGAAAAACACACCACGGTGAAGCCGCTTTGGGATTTGTGGCGGAGCGTGACGCAGGATTTCTATGCCTCGGCGTCCTTCGCGGTGGTGGCCACCGATACTTATGCACGGGGTTTGCAGCGCTTCCTGCATGACGAAATGGGCATTCCCTGCGCCTTCGCCTTCTCCCGCGTGGCGGGGCAGAAGCCCGATAATGCGGCGGTGCGCGATGCCTTGCGCAAGACGCCGCCCCTGGTGCTGTTTGGTTCCTATAATGAACGCATGTATGCGGCAGAAATCAAAAGCCGCGCCATGTATATCCCGGCGAGTTTCCCCGGCGCGATCATCCGCCGTGCCACCGGAACGCCTTTCATGGGTTATGCTGGCGCCACCTATATCATTCAGGAATATTGCAACGCGTTGTTTGACGCGCTGTTTCACATCCTGCCGCTCGGCACTGATCTTGACCGTGTCGAACCAACCCCAGTGCGCGCTGCCGAACCCTGGGATGCAGCGGCGGTCGCTTTGCTGGATGAGCGTGTGGAACAGGAACCCTTCCTTCTCCGCATTTCCGCAGCGAAGCGGCTGCGTGAACAGGTTGAACGCGCCGCGCGCGACGCGGCGGAACCGCGCGTGACGGCTGAGCGCGTGCAAAAGACTTTGGCGGAGGTCATGGCATGACGCCCCTTCGCCATCACGAATCTTGTCTGCGAACGGACCGCGGCCTCCGCTGTCGGCACGTCTCCGATGACAAGAAGGCTTGGGCGGAATTCCGCCTCTGCCGTCCCTGCCGCGCGGGTGGACGCGGTAATGGCCGCAAGGCCAAGTCGGAGGTTTGCTAATGGCCGACACAAGAACGCGCCTGACGGAAGCTCAGGCGAAGGAAGTCCACAACTTGGTGGTCCAGGGATGGGCTTTCTCCGTTTTCGCTTCCATGGGTGCGCATATCCTCGTCTGGTTGTGGCGGCCGCTTGTCTATACCGGACAAGTGGTTCCGCCCGACTGGCGCTTCTTCTGAAGGATGTTCCAGGTTGAAGGATTTTCCCGAGACCTGGGCGCAAGGAAAGGAGAATGTTCGATATGCATAAAATGTGGATGGTGATTGACGCTCGTCGTGTCGGGTTCCTCGGCGCGGCAGGTGTGGTGGCGATCGCAGCAGTGATTCACTTCGCTGTTCTGAGTTCGCCGCGCTACTGCGATCATCTTGGTTGGTGCGCAACGTCACCTACCTTCACCCCTGGCGCGAAGCTGGGTGGTTGAGCACGGGGCGCGGCTTCGGCCGCGCTTCAGCGAATTGGGCGAGGCAGCCGAAACTGCCTCGCCCGCACAAACATCATGAGGGACCGCCAGGCGGGCAAAGCCCCCGTCGGGAGAGGAGCATCAAGCGATGGCGATGTTAAGCTTTGAGCGGAAATACCGCGTCCGCGGCGGAACCCTGATAGGGGGCGACCTGTTCGATTTCTGGATAGGGCCCTTCTATGTCGGGTTCTTTGGCGTGACCTGCGCGTTTTTCAGCTTTGTCGGAACCGCCCTGATCCTCTACGGCGCTGCGATTGGCGGGACATGGAATCCCTGGCTGATCAATATCGCGCCGCCGGATCTCAAATACGGGCTGCGCCTGGCGCCGATGCGCGAAGGCGGGCTGTGGCAGGTGATCACCATCTGCGCCATTGGTGCCTTTGTTTCCTGGGCGCTGCGACAGGCGGAAATCTCGCGCAAGCTTGGCATGGGGTATCATATCCCCATCGCCTTTGGTGTCGCGGTTTTCGCCTATATCACGCTGGTGGTCATTCGGCCGGTGCTGATGGGCGCTTGGGGACATGGCTTCCCCTACGGCATTTGGAGTCACCTCGATTGGGTGTCCAATGTCGGCTATCAATATCTGCATTTCCACTACAACCCGGCGCATATGATTGCGGTGACCTTCTTCTTCACCACGGTGCTGGCGCTATCGCTGCATGGTGCATTGGTTCTCTCGGCGCTCAACCCGCCTGAAGGTGAACCGGTCAAGACCGCAGAGCATGAGAATACCTTCTTCCGTGACTTCATCGGTTACTCGATCGGCACGCTTGGTATTCACCGGCTTGGTCTTTTCCTGGCGCTGTCTGCCGGTTTCTGGAGTGCGGTCTGCATTGTGATCAGTGGTCCTTTCTGGACCCGCGGCTGGCCCGAATGGTGGGGCTGGTGGCTTAACCTGCCGATTTGGCGCTAGGCGAGGGGAGGGAAAATTCCCATGGCCGAATATCAAAACATCTTCACGCGCATCCAGGTGCGCGGACCCGTTCCTTACCCTGGTGTGCCGCTGCCTGCCGATAATTCACCACGTGAAGGCACGCCGCGTGAGGTGCACCTTTTTGGTCGTCTTGGTGATGCACAGATCGGTCCGATCTATCTTGGCTATCTTGGCATCC
>JBIKWX010000005.1:0-29811 GCA_044356095.1 Roseomonas sp. | reverse complement strand
GAAGCGCTGGCCAATGCGCTGTTCCGGAAAAGCCTGCACGGTGCGCGCGAGCCAGCCATCCGCTTCCACCGGCGCAATCTGCACTGCGGGCGGCGCGATGCCAGCGACCAGCGCCGCCAAAGCCAGGGCGCTTTCCAAAGCGTCCTGCCCCGCGCCGGCTTCGCGTACACCTTCCACGCGCCAGGTATCGCTCGGCTCATCGCGAAAATAGGCAACCGTGCCGCAGACTTGTTGCAAGGCGGCTTCGAAGAAGGGCAGTGCTTCCTCATGCAGCCCATCAATGCTGAGCGCTTCAAGCGGTTCAGCGCGGCGTCGAGAAAGCGCGCCCGCGCCATCAGGGCCGGCGGGGCGCATCAGGCTTTCTCCACAAAACGATCAATCAGGCGCTTTTCGCCGGCCTTGTCGAAGCGGACATCCAACCGATCATCATCCACGCCCGTCACCTCGCCATAGCCGAATTTCTGGTGAAACACGCGATCACCAGCCGCATATCGCGCCGCACTCGCGGGCCGTTCCTTCACTTCCCAGGCGCCGGCTTCAATCACGCGCGGGCGCTGGCCATAGAGCCCGCCCGAGGCCGGGAAGACACTCCCGCCCCGCATCTCTCGCGCGGCATTGCCTTCCAGCTTTATCTCCGACGCTGGTAATTCATCGAGGAAACGCGATGGGATGGAAGCCTGCCAGTTGCCGTAAATCCGCCGATTGGCGGCGTGGCTGATCACCGCAAAGCGCCGCGCGCGCGTTATGCCAACGTAAGCGAGCCGCCGTTCTTCTTCCAAGGCGCGCTCACCACCTTCGTCCAGGCTGCGCTGCGATGGAAAGACGCCTTCCTCCCAGCCCGGCAGAAACACCCGGTCAAATTCCAAGCCCTTGGCGCCATGCAATGTCATGATCGAAACGCGCTGGCCTTCCGCCGTTTCGTCATTTTCCATCACGAGCGAGACATGTTCCAGAAACCCGGCCAGGGTTTCGTAATCCGCCATGGCACGCAGCAATTCCTTGAGGTTATCAAGCCGCCCCGGTGCTTCCGGGCTGCGATCCTGCTTCCACATATCGGTATAGCCGCTTTCTTCCAGCAGCGTCGCCGCCATCACCACATGGCCTTCATTGGGCAACATTGCGCGCCAACGGGCGAAGGCTTCCAGCAATTCGCCCAAGGCAGCGCGCGCCTTGGCCTGCTTGATCACGCCCTTTTCCAAGGCAAGCCCAGCGGCGATCGCAAGCGGCACGGCTTCCGCCCGCGCCAGCGCATGCATCTCCCGCATCGCGGTATCGCCAAGCCCGCGCTTGGGCAGATTCACAATTCGTTCAAAGGCCAGATCATCCGCAGGCTGCGCCACCACGCGAAAATAGGCCATGGCATCACGGATTTCCTGACGTTCATAAAACCGCGCGCCGCCCACCACGCGATAGGGCAGGCCAAGCGTGATCAGCCTTTCTTCAAAGGCGCGAGTCTGAAAACCGGCGCGGATCAGAATGGCAATCTCGCCAAGGCTCTCACCGGAACGCCGCGCGGCTTCGATCCTCTCCCCCACCATGCGGGCTTCTTCTTCGCTGTCCCAGACTGAGACAACGCTGACCTTCTCCCCATCCGCATCATGCCGCCCGGGGCGCAAGGTTTTGCCGAGCCGCCCGGTATTATGCGCAATCAGCCCGGAAGCGGCGGCGAGGATGGGCCTGGTTGAACGGTAATTCGATTCCAGCCGCACCACCTGCGCGCCGGGAAAATCCTTCTCAAACCGCAGGATGTTTTCAATCTCCGCCCCGCGCCAGGAATAGATGGATTGGTCATCATCCCCAACGCAGCAGATATTGCGATGCGCCTGGGCCAACAAGCGCAGCCAATAATACTGCACCAAATTGGTGTCCTGATATTCATCCACCAGAATATAACGAAAGCGCCGCTGATAATCCGCCAGCACTTCCGGATGCCCGCGCAGGATCGTCACCACATGCAACAGCAAATCACCGAAATCCGCGGCATTGAGTGCCTTCAACCGCGCCTGATAAGCCTCATAAATGCTGCGCGCGCGGCCTCCGGTGTAATCCATATCCTCGGCGGGGGTGACGGCATCCGGCGTCAGGCCGCGATCCTTCCAGCGCTGAATGATCGCCATCATGCCAGGTGCCGGCCAGCGCTTCAGGTCAATATGTTCGGCTTCCATCACCTGCTTCAGCAGGCGCAGCTGATCATCCGTATCCAGGATGGTGAAATTCGCCGTCAGCCCGACAAGTTCCGCATTGCGGCGGAGCATGCGCGCAGTGAGCGCATGGAAGGTGCCAAGCCATAGCCCTTCCACAGCCTCACCCATCATCGCACCAACACGTTCGCGCATTTCCCGCGCGGCCTTATTGGTGAAGGTCACGGCCAACACCTGGGAAGGGAAGGCCTTGCGGCTGCGGAGCAGATGCGCAAACCGCGTGGTCAGCACGCGCGTCTTTCCAGTGCCCGCACCTGCCAGCACCAAAAGCGGCCCATCCAGCGCTTCCACCGCTGCGCGCTGTTCGGCATTGAGCCGCGCGAGGTAATCCGCCTCAGTCACTGGCAGGAACCGATGGAGTTGGTGCCGCAAATCTTCTCGCCATCCAGCCAGCGCGCGCCGCTGAGATCGGCGCCGGAAAGATTGGCGCCGGTCAGCTCCGCCCCGGTCAGATCGGCGCCACGCAAATCGGCGCGGAATAGCGTGGCGCGGCGCAAATCAACGCCCTTGAGATTGGCGCCGGCCAGCACGGCGCGGGTCAGATCGGTGCTGCGCAGCGTCGCGCCAGTCAGATCAGCGCGCGTCATATCGGCAAAGCTGAACCGCGCATCGGAAGCATCAACGCCATTCAGCTTCGCGTCCACAAAGCGTGCCCGGGCGAAGGAGGTATCGCGGAGCGTCGCCCCCGTCAGGTCCCGGCCCGAGAAATCCGCATTATCCAGCAGGCACCGCCGCCAGACCACGCCAGGCGCGGGGGAATCGGCGCAGGCGCCAAAGGCAGGGCCAGCCAGCAGCAGCAGGCCAAGCAGGAGGGGAATCTGAGGGAATGTGATCACGGGGGGGATATAGAGCATTTCCAAGCCAAGCGGAATCGCTTGGCGACTCGGGAAATGCGACCAAACAAAGGTTTAGTGCATATCCGATGAGCGGAGGCGAAGCGGATATGCACGATGGCTCCGACCCGCCGGTCCAACCGCGCGCCGCTTGCATCACGGCCCCGAAGCGGCAAGCATATGGGGGATTATCGCCGGGAGGTCACGATGCGTCGCCATATTTCTGTCCTGAGCCTTGTGGCCCTGCTGCCCCTGCCGGCGGCGGCGCATCACCCGATGGGCGGTGCCATGCCGGAGACACTCTGGCAGGGTTTTGCTTCGGGCATCGGCCATCCGGTGATTGGGCTCGATCATCTGGCCTTTCTGCTGGCCGCCGGCGTGCTGGCCGCGGCCCTGCCACGCAGTCAGGCCTTGCGCGCGTTGGCGGGCTTCCTGGTGGCCGGCATGGCGGGCCTGGCGCTGCATATGGCTGGCTTTGGCCTTGGCATGACCGAGGCTTTGGTCGCGGCATCGGTGCTACTGGCGGGGCTGGCGCTGCTGGTCACGAAGCGCGTCTCAGCCCCGGCGCTGCTGACGGGTTTCGCCCTGGCCGGACTGTTCCACGGCCATGCCTTTGCCGAGGCCGTGATCGGCGCCGAGGCAACACCGATCATCGCCTATCTGGCCGGGCTTGCCGTGATCCAGGGCGCGCTGATGCTGGGCGCCATGGCGCTGGCGCGGGAAGCGGCGCGCGCGCGCTGGCTGCGCCCGGCGATGGGCGCGGCGGCGAGCTTTGCGGGCTTCGTCTTCCTTGTGACGGCCTTGATCGCCTAAGCCGCCCGCCAAACCACCGGAAACACCTCACTATCCATCGCGGCACCATGTGCCGGCGCATTCGCGGGCGCGGGTGGGCTTTCAATCCCCTTGCGGCGCGTGAATACCGCATCATCGCCCGTCCATCGCGCTGATACCGCGCGGCGCCGCAGCTTTCCGCTGCGATTGCCCGGCGCGCCATGCAGCGTGAGCCCATGGAAAGCGACGCAATCGCCCGGCTGCAAATCCCAGCCCAGCAGCGTGTACTCACCCCGATTACCCTCAACATCGGGCACCGGCAGAAAGCGCGGATCATCGGAAGGATGGTCAACGCTATCGGCGAAGCGCTTCGGCTTGAACCATTCGCCGCGCCGATGCGACCCGGCCACATATTCAACGCCATTCTCCCGCGCCACGGGGTCAAGCGGTATCCAAAGGGAACACACCTGCCAGCCCTCAACCGTCCAATAGGGCTGGTCATTATGCCACGGGGTTGGTTCTTCCGTGCCGGGTTCCTTCACCAGCACATGTTCATGAAATAGATTGACCTTGCCGCTTTGCATCAGCGCGCCGGCAATGGCGGCGGCGGGGGAATGGCGCAAAAACGCCTCATATTCCGCAATGCGCTGCCAGGAACAGTAATCGCCAAAGAACATGCCGGGCTTGCCTTCCGGCGTATAGCGTTTGCCGAAGGGGCCGGGTTCCCGCAGATTGCGCTCAACGCCGGCGGCGAGCAATTCAACCCAATGCGACGCGAAAGCGCCACGGATCACCACCGCGCCATCGCGGTCATAATCGGCGATGATCTGGGGATCGAGGATCTGGGGCATCGCGTTTCTCCTGATGTTGCAACGACCTTAAGGGGCCAAAGCCGCGCGCGCAAAGCGGCGGACAAACTCTTCCTGCCCAGTCGTTTCAATCGCCTCAGCATTATAGGCGGCGCGCAGCCAGGCAACCGGATCGCCCTCAGCCGCGCCGGCCAGGATGGCAAGGCAGGCCATGGCCGTGCCGGTGCGCCCAAGCCCGGCCTTGCAGCCGATGTGATAAGCGCCATCGGGGGCAGTGCGCATCGCGGCGAGCATTTGTGTCAATACTGTTCGCAAACCGGCTTCATCGGGCAGGCCAAAATCCGGCACATCAAGCTGCCATTCGGCTTCCGCCACACGCGCCGCGCGCGCTTCCAGGCATAGCCCGCGCGCCCCTTCCGGCATGGCATCAAAGGGCCCGCCCGAGATGCTGATCAGCCTGCCGTCCAGCGGCAATTCAAGCCGGCCGCGCAGCATCAGGGCGCGGCATTTCCCTTGCCATTATCGGCAATCAGCACGGGTTCCAGCAGGCTTTCCGCTTCCTGTTTCAGGCGCAAATAGGACCGTACCGAAAAGGGCAACATGCCAAGATAGATCACGCCCGCCATGGCGAGCGCCCCCCAGGGCTCGGCGAATAACAGCGCCATGTAAAGGCCGATACCCAAGAGCAAGGGCAGCACCGCCGCGCGCGGCACCTTGAAATTCTTGAAGGACCAGGTGGGCAGCGTGCTCACCATCAGCCCGCCAACCAGGATCAGCACGCTCGCCACCAGCACGGGGTTGCGCATGATATTGGCGAGCAAGGGCATCTCAACCTGTGCAAAGAACAGCCCCGCGAAAAGCGGAAACAAGGCACAGCCCGCCCCCGCCGGCGCCGGCACGCCGGTGAAGAAATTATAGGTATAGGCAGGCTTCGGCGCCGGCCCGACATCCAAAGCCGCATTGAAGCGCGCGAGCCTGAGCGCGGAACACACCGCAAACAGCAAGGCTGGTGCGAAGGCAATCGCGCGATAATCCTGCAAGGCCCACAAATAAAGCACCAGCGCCGGCGCGACCCCGAAGGACAGAAAATCCGCGAGACTATCAAACTCCGCCCCGAAACGAGATGTTGCCTTCAACAAGCGCGCAAGCCTGCCATCCAGCCCATCAATCACCCCCGCCACCACAATCAGCACAGCCGCTTCGGCAAAGCGCGCTTCAAAGGCCGCGCGGATCGCAACCAACCCGCAGCATAGCCCCAGCATGGTCATGATATTCGGGATCAGGCGATTGAAGGATTGCCCTTCAAAACGCGGGCGCGTGCGCGGGCGAAAGCGCCGGCGCAACCGCCGCATGCGCGCTGAAGAAGCCGTATCGCGCTCAGTGCTCATCGCGCCTGCAACTCCGCCAACACCGTCTCGCCACCGATCATGGTCTGGCCCACGGCGACCATGGGCTCAACACCCGGCGGCAGGTAGATATCCGTGCGGCTGCCGAAACGAATAATGCCAAAGCGATCCCCCGCCTGCACCGCATCGCCCACCTTGGCATCGCACAGGATGCGCCGTGCGATCAGCCCCGCGATTTGCACCACCGCAATATCGCGCCCATCGGGCAGCCGCAACGCAAGCGCATTGCGTTCATTCTCATCACTCGCCTTATCGAGATTGGCGCTCAGGAATTTGCCGTGGTGATAGGCGATGCGCGTCACCGTGCCATCACAGGGCATGCGGTTCACATGCACATCAAGCACGGAAAGAAAAATCGCAATGCGCCAGCGGGTTTCCTCACCCATGCCGAGTTCCACCGGCGGCTTTGCCGGCATGACAGACACCACATGCCCATCCGCCGGCGCCAGCACCAGGCCAGGGCGCGCGGGCGGGATGCGTTCCGGGTCGCGGAAGAAGTAAAGGCAGAACAGCGTGAAGGCCACGCCCAGCCAAAACAGGAAAGCGCCAAGAAAGGCGCCGCCCAGCAGCGCCACTGCCGCGCCGCCAATCAGGAAGGGCCTCGCCGCCGGATGCGGCCGAGCGAGAACCATGCGAAGACTTTGTCCGAGTGCCATGCGCCCCCGCTTACAGTGTTTTTACTAAAAATGCACAAGAATGCGGCTTATGGATGCGATCACCCTTGGCCCCCTGGCCATAGACCCCGAAGGCCGCCTTGCCCCCAAGCAGGCGGACCGCCCCCTGGAATTCACTTTTGACTGGCGCGGCCGCCGCTGCCGGGCGGAGCTCAGCGCTGAGGGGCTGGTGGTGGAAACCGATGCGGCGCGCATCCCCTCCACCACGGAAGGCCGGGATGTGCGCCAAGCGAGCTTCGCCACCCTGGCCGCGCTGAACCCTGGCCTGCCGGAAGGCTGGTCCATGGGCCTGACGCCGGATCACCGGATTCGCTTTGAAGCCGATCTGGCGCTGGTGCCGCCCACCAATGCGCCGGAACTGGTCGCGGCGCTGGTGCGCTTTGTGCTCGCGCTTGATCCCTATCTGGACCGGCTGGAAGCCGCCGGCGCCGGTTGGGCAACCGGCAGCGCGAAGACCTGACCGGGATAGATTTTGTTTGGATCGGCGATCTGATCCTTATTGGCCTGATAAATCACCGTAAAGCGAATGCCCCGACCATAGGTGGCGCGGGCGATGCGCCACAGATTATTGCCCGGCTGCACCACAATGCGCTGCTGGGCAAAGGCCTCGGCGGGGAGTTCTTCCCGCTGGAAGGGCACTTCAGCGCGCGCCAGCACGCGCCCATCGGCGGGTGAGACCTGGTCAATTCGCAGCCGATGCCGCCCGACGGAGGGTTGGTTTTCCGGCTGCAAGGCCCAGCGCCCTAAGGCATCGGCAACGGCTTCGCCGATATGCTGATCATCCACATAAAGCCTGAGCCTGCCGCCGGGCGGCGCAGCGCCCGCGAAGCGCATGGACCCGCCCTGGTCATATTCAACGGAATCAATGCCAAGCCGTTGCGCCGTGCCGGCTGGCGGGGTTGGTTCCGGCACCTGCAACAGGCGCGGGGCGGCGGCCTCTGAGCGGCCTGGGATCAGTACTGCCAAGGGTCCGGTCGGCGCTGGGGCTTCTGCCTGGGTCGGGCGTTCTGCCGGGGGCGGCGCGGCTTGCGCTTGCGGGGTGGGGCGCTCAGCAGTCTGGGGCTGGGCGCTGGCGGAGGGGGCGGGTGCCGGCGCGGGGCGCGGCGCTTCGGCGGTTTGTGCAGCCGTATCGGGTACCATCAGCACCACCGTATCCGGCCCGGCCATTTCCTGATCCCCGAGCCGCGCCCTGAGGCTGAGCTCCATCGCCCCAGGCGGCAGGGCCTCGGCGGGCAGGATCACAAACTCACCGCGCCGATCAGCCCGGGCGCGGCCCAATTCACGGCCATTATCGGCGAGCAGTATCACCTCTGCCCCCGGTGCGGCGCGGCCGGCCACCACGGCACTGCCACGCGCCCCGACCCGCACCACGTCAAACCGCGGCGGGATCATGGCAACGGCGGGGGCGGCCGCGTTGGGGTCGGGCCGGGCGGCCTCAGTGCTTGGGCTCGCCAAGTCAGGTGGTGTCGGGGCGGGCGGAATCGCGGGCCGCGCGGCTTGGCCCGCGCCACCTGGCCCGGAGGCCCCAGAAGGCGAATCCGCCACGGGGGCACGCGCAATACCTGTGACGCCCGAGGGATCGGGCGAAAAAACGCCGCGCCAGCCAAGAAACACCAGGATCGCCAGCAGAATCAGCACGGCTGGGAAGATCAGCTTCTTGGCGGCGCCTCCGCCGGCATTCTGCTCATTCATGCTGCACTCCCCCGCGGCGCGCTTCTCGGCGCCAAAGCCTTGCCCAGGTCTTGGAAATTAAGAAATCCTTCTAAGTGTCTTGTCATTGGCCTGCAACAAGGCCCGCAAGACCGCCTGCGCTGCTGGGGAAAAATGAGCGAGAAAACCATCCGAATTGCGATCTGGGATCGCCCAGTCAGGCTGTTTCATTGGACCCTGATCCTATTGGTGGCGCTATCCTTCGCCAGTGCCAAAAGCGGCGCCTGGGGGCTGCATTATGTCTCGGGCTATGCGATTCTGACGCTGGTGCTGTTTCGCATCCTGTGGGGGTTTTTCGGGTCGGAAAACGCGCGCTTTGCCCATTTTCTGAAATCCCCCGCAGCGGCGCTGCGGCAAGTGGCGCGCTTCCCGCGGCGTGAGGCAGACCGCGAAACCGGCCATAACCCGGCCGGGGGCTGGATGGTGGCGGCGCTGCTGGCCCTATTGCTGGCGCAGACCATAAGTGGGCTTTTTGCCAATCATGATCCCGGTTTCACCTATTCCCAGCATGGCCCGCTGGCCTTTTCGGTGAGCAGCGCAAGCTCAGCCGCCGCCAGCGCGCTGCATCTTGCCGTGCAGAATTACCTGCTTCTGGCGATTGGGCTGCATGTGCTGGCGATCATGCTCTACAAGCTGGTGAAGGGCCATGAATTGGTCATGCCGATGTTGGCCGGCGAGAAACTATTGCCAGAGGGCGCCAAGGCGCCGCGCCTTGCCCCTGGCAGGCTGGCGCTTGGGCTATTGCTGCTGGCCGGGGCGGCGGTGTTTCTGTTCATTCGCCTGTTCTGAAAGCCCTGACTCGCCCTGGCCTATCGGGCGCGGCTGCGAAATGGGCGATGGCAGGCGCTGCAAGTGGCGGCGGCCTGCTGGAAGGCCGCCTGAAATGTGGCCCGATCCCCGGTGGTCGCCGCATTCTCCAGGCTGCGCAGGCTGGTGAGCATATTCGCATTGGCCGCCGCGAAACCCCCTGGATCGGACCAGATGGTGGGGCGCGCGCGCGTATCGCCTTCCCCACTATTTGGCGGGAAAAGCGCGGGCAAGCCTTCGAAAAAACGGATCATCTCAGTCGTCGGGGCCACGGCCGCGCGGGTATCTCCACGCTGATCAAGCAGGGCTTCGATCCGGTCCATGTGATGCCCGGCTGCCTTCAGCCCATCTCGCCGGGCTGAGATAACATCCCCAGGCACCAAGGCAGCGGCCGTAAAGGGCACAAGCAGCACAAGGAGAAAGCCTGTCTTCCAAGCCATCATTACCGCCTTATTGCTTCATCGTAAGGCGAGACTTGGGGCGGGATGGTCGCCGCGCCAAGGGGCGCCCACCCGCTTGCGGCCTTCTCCCCCGCCCGCTATAGCCGCGGAGACGTCACGGTCGGCCTCGGAGTGTAGCTCAGCCTGGTAGAGCACTGTGTTCGGGACGCAGGGGCCGGAGGTTCGAATCCTCTCACTCCGACCATTTGCCCGAGAAGCCCGTCGGGAAATGATGCGGCCCACCTGATCGAATTCGGGTTGTCTGTTTTCTCGAACGCCATGCTTGCGACAACCGGGTTACGCAACAGCGCGCGCGGCTTGGAACCTTGTATGCGATCACGGGCGCGCCTTGAAGCGCGTTTCGTGAACCAACACGAAGCAGCGCGGCTTCAGGGTGACAGTGACATACCTGCGAAGGCAGCGGCATAGGCCCCAGCGGTCAAGGCGATCCAAACGCAAGCAGCAAGACCAACAGCGGCTGGCGTTACGGATCGCACCACCAGCACCAAGGCCGGCAGGGCCTGCATGGCATGCACCGCAAGGAAGTGTGCCGCGCGCAAATCGCCCCCATCGCGAGACCAGAAGAAGGGCGCGAAATTAGCGGCATCCGTCATGGTGCCGCCAACATAGGGTGTTGTCACGCTTGAGATTGTGGCGCCGGTGATGCCCCCAAGAATCCCGCTGATGACCAAGCCAAGCCCAACCGCCAGCCGCCAATTCTTGGGCTGCCGCTGATCGCCACGCAGCAGCACCAGCAGGCCGAGCACGAAGGCCAAAAAGACCAGGGTCATGGCGCCTAACCCCATCAGCCGATAGGCGATCTCACCAAGCCGGTCTGTGGCGAAATGGCTTGGTTGCCCAAGGGCAGCGCGAAACAGGATCCAAGCTTGTTCAGAAATCGCTGCCAGCACTGATCCCCACAAGACGATGCGCGCCACCCAACTGTTACGCGCGGTTGGCGCAAGCACCCCCCAGGCCCATGCCATGGTCCAGAACCAGGCGACGAAGGACGCCGCGAATTTCGCGGGCTTCACCCAAACCGAAACGCCTTTGATCGTTCGGCCATCAATCATCGCCGCCATCAGGCAAAATACCACGATGATCAGCATCACCCAGCCCAGACGGGCAAGGATTGGCTGGCGTTGATCCAACGCCGCGAAGATCGCCCGGAGTTTTGTCATGATGGCTGCCCCGGGCTGACGCGCCGCAGGAGAAAAAATCGCAGGATCAGGAACAAAAGAAGCCCAACCGGTCCCACCAGAAAGGTTGGCGGCAGGCAAAGCCGCACCGCCCAGGGATTCATATGCTCGGCAGCGGCAATTCGGCACATCCAGGCGCCGATGAACATGTCGAAGGCGAGGTAATGCACCCAACCCGCGAGCAATACGCCATCATGGCGGAACAAAAGGGCGACCTCAGCCAGGGATGAAAAGCCCCCTTCGGCATGCGGCGCGTAAAGCAGGATGAAAAGCGTGTAGAGCGCGGAAAATAGCGCTGGGATGCCAAGGCCGCAGATCCACCAGATGACAAGGCGCGTCCGCGGCGCCACGAGCATGGCCAACCATCCCGCCATTGCAAGCTTATTGGCCGCCGAAAAGACCATTGCCGGGTCCATGGGATACCCATAACTGTCCATTGGTTAGTTTTTAACCGTAAGGATCTTCTATTGTCAAGCAATTCGTCAGACAGCATGGTCGGTGCATGACGGCCACACCGAAGCCCAAGGGTAGACACCACCATGGCGCGCTCCGCCGCGCGCTGCTTGATGCCGTTGCCGATATTGTGTTGGAGGCCGGGCCGGATGCGGTGAGCCTCAGGGAATGCGCCCGCCGGGTTGGCGTTTCCCATTCCGCTGCCGCGCCCCATTTCGGCGATCTGCGCGGCCTGCTGACAAGCTTCGCCACCGAAGGAAGCCTACGCTTGGCGCATGCAATGCGGGATGCGGTGGCAGCCCTACCGCCCGATGCCGATGCCC
This sequence comes from Roseomonas sp., assembly GCA_044356095.1. Classification (GTDB taxonomy): domain Bacteria; phylum Pseudomonadota; class Alphaproteobacteria; order Acetobacterales; family Acetobacteraceae; genus Neoroseomonas. Next base: position 18,185 of record JBIKWX010000005.1, on the reverse strand, counting down.
GCGCCCGCCTTGCCGCGACGGGCCATGGCTACATTGCTTTTGCGCGCGACAATCCTGCGCATTTTCGTCTGATGTTCAGAACCGATCTGGTGAATATGGCTGACAAAGCGTGGCAGGAAGCGGTGCAGGCTTCCTGGGCACCGCTTGTGGAGGCCATGGCCGGACATGTGCCGGGCGCAGATGGACGCGCCTTGCGCGCGCGGCTCGCTCTCGCCTGGGCCGCTGTTCATGGGTTCTGTTCCCTGCGCGCCGAGGGCGCGGGGGGAGATCTTTGGAACCCCGAGGATCGCGCGCAGGAGGTGGCAGACGACCTCATTGAGCTGATCGTGTCGGCATGCGCCATGCCCGGCGATGGCGGCTGACGGCTGATTCCTGTCCTTTAGTCCGATGTTGGTTCACCTTCGGTCCCGCAACCTACTTTAACGCCTTTTATTGGGGCGCCGGTTGATGCCACCCCAAGGAAGAACTCCCTAACCCAGCACTTCACTCGCCTCCGCCGAGGTGGTTTACCCGCAACAATATGTTACATAAAATACATCTGGACATTGGACAGTTTAATGTTAAACTAATTTCAGGTGAGCGCTTCGTCTCCGCATCCGCAGTGCCGATGCCTCGCATAACCAGCATTACCGTTTGAATCGAAAGGCCCTGCGTCCATGAATAGAAATAGCCGCTCGCCGCTGGTCGCTCTCGCAGCGCCGCTTTTGCTGACGGGTCTCGCCGCCCCGGCCATGGCCCAGTCCGACCCGCGCATTTCGGGCTTCTTCGCGCTCGGCGCGCTTTCCACCCCGGATTATCAAGGCTCAAGTGATCGGAGCGTCGGACCGCTCGTCGCCGCACGCCTTGGCTACGACAATTATTACATCGAAACGGCCACGCTGAGCGCCGGCATTGCCCTGCGGGCAAATGTCTCGCCCTGGTCTGGAATCGAATTTGGCCCGGTTCTGGGGCAGCGCCGAGGTCGTTCTGATGTCGAAAACAAGCGCGTTAAGCTGCTCGGCGATATTGATGATTCAACCGAAGCTGGCGCCTTCATGCGGCTGCCCTTCCACAATGTTCTCACCAATCGCGACGAAGCCGCGATTGAAGTGCAGTACCAGCATGATGTTTCTTCAACCTCATCCGGCAACTTACTGTTTTTCGGCGGCAGCTATCGCTTCGACCCCACGGAACGGCTGCGGCTCCGTGCCATCGCACTCGCGTCCTATGCCAGCGATAGCTACAATCAGACATTCTTCGGTGTGACACGGGCTGGCGCCACCGCGAGTGGCCTGCCGGAATACAAGGCCAGCGGTGGCATCCGCGATGTCGGTCTCACGCTCACGGCAAATTACACGATCTCCGGCGGCTGGGGCATCACGGGCGTCGTCAGTCTGCGGCGCCTGCTGGGTGATGCCGCAGATAGCCCCATCGTCTCGCGCGAAGGTGAGGAGAACCAGTTAAGCTTCGGCCTTGGCCTGAGCTACAGGTTCTGAGGCTGTCTCGGCGACCCTGGCATGGCCGTCATCAGACTCGATTGCTTCTGCGCCGGCCATCATCCTTCGCCAATCACCTTTGACGGTAATGCAACAAGAAACACGCCATGTCAGACAAGCCAGCCACCGCGCCGATGACCCGCGCCGAAACCATCGCCCTGGTGCTTTTGACCTTGTCTCAACTGGTGCTTTTCCTGATCCCCGTCATCGTGCTGGGTCAGGCGATCGGCTGGCCCGCCAGCTTGAGGCTACCGGCAAACCAGGCGCTTCCCCTTGTCGCGGCCAATCCCATCGCCATTCAGATTGGCTATTGGGGCTATCTGCTGACGGTTGTCGCCATGGTGCCCTTCGGTATCGCCTTGCGGCGCTTCGCCATGGCACATGGTGCGGGCGGCATGCTGGCCGACACCATGGCGGCCTTCGCCATTGCGGCCGGCATCCTCAAGACGCTCGGCATTGTGCGATGGCTCACCACCATGCCGATGCTGGCCGATCTTTATGTGGCGACATCGGACGCCGCGATCCGCAGCATCATCGAGATCAACTACATGACGCTCAACGCCTATGCGGGCGGGGTCGGGGAGCTGCTTGGCGTGCAGCTTGTCTCCGGCCTTTGGCTGATCTTGCTCGGGCTGGTCTTCCGGAAGCTTGGCATGAGGATCAACGCCATCATCAGCGTGACACTCGGCATCGCGTTCGCGCTGACGGCCCTCAGAACCATGGTCCCGGCACTGAATGCCCTGAACGCGACTGTCCCGCCCTTTGCCCTGGTGTGGCTGGCAGCGCTCGCCGTGACCTTTTGGCGCAGGACATCAGGGTCAGGCGCAGAGGAGACTCGGAAGCATGCCCCTTGTGATGCGTGAGACCGCGCGCCTGTGGGTCACTTCGGTCTTGTCCAGGATGGTTTGGAGGCTCGATCATGTCTGATTTTCTGCTCTCCCGACGTGAATGGCTTGCCGCCCTTGCGGGCCTTGTCAGCCGCCCGGCGCATGCGCAGCAGATGGATATCAGCCGCGCCACCGCCTTTGTGGACAAGGCGGGGCAGGAATTGGTGAGTGCCATCAATGACCCCCGCCTGAACCAGGGGCAGCGGCGTGATCGGGTTGCCAGCATCCTGCGCGTTGCGATTGATATTGACGGCACTGGCCGCTTCATCCTGGGCCGCTATGTGCGCCAGGCAACGCCCGGTGAAATGCAGGATTACCTCAAGCTTTTTGATGAAATCATCATCCGCAATCTCTCATCCCGCTTCGGCGAATATCGCGGTGTGAAATTCGCGCTTGGGCGTTCCCAACAACGTACAGAGGAGGATGCGCTGGTCAGCACCCTGGTTGAGCGCCCGAATACGCCGCCATTCGCTCTGGATTGGCGCGTGGCGGAGATCGCGGGCCAGCCCAAGGTGGTGGATATGATCGCGGAAGGCACATCGCTTCGCCTGACCACGCGCAGTGAATATGCCGCCGTCATTCAGCGCAATGGTGGGCGCGTGGTGGCGCTATTGGATGCCATGCGCGGCCAGATCGCCCAATTGGCGGCCAGGGAAGGGGCTTGAACCGATTTCCTATCGTGCTGCCCAGATGATCAGCGCCTTGGCAGGCCAGACCCAGACAATCCCGGCCAGGGCGAAATAGACGAATTCCACCGTCCAATGCGTGCCAAGTACATGATCCGCAAGGATAATTACCACCGCCACATAGAGCAGGAAGCCGATAATGCCGATGATCCCGGCGAGCATGGGTTTGGACATGGCCCGCAAATAGGCGCGCGGGAGAAATTTTGCCAGCACTGTCAACTTTACTGGACATTTATACTGTCACATTGATATGATCCCCGCGGAAAGGCTCAGCAGGCCCGCACCGCTCGGTGCCGGGCACGGCGCAATCAAGACAGCAAGCAGAACGTGACAGACACAAACGACCAATTGGACCTGAAGGCGCATATTCGCGGCATCCCGGATTTTCCAAAACCGGGCATTCTTTTCTATGACATTTCCACCCTGCTCCGGCACGGCCCCGCCTGGCGCATCGCCGTGGCGCGCATGGCGCGTGCGATCAGGCCCCATAAGCCCGACCTTCTGGCCGGCATTGAAAGCCGCGGCTTTCTGGTCGCCGCACCGCTCGCGCTTGAATTGGGGCTTGGCTTCATCATGCTGCGCAAGCGCGGCAAACTCCCCGGTGAGCGCATCGGCCTTGATTACGCTTTGGAATACGGCACGGACCGGATTGAAATGCAGGCCGATGCCGTGAGCCCCGGGCAACGCGTTGTCCTGTTGGATGATCTGCTGGCCACCGGCGGCACCATGGCCGCCGGCATCGCCCTGCTGCGCCAAGCGGGCGCCGTGGTGCCAGCCGCCGCTGCCCTGATTGAACTTTCTTTTCTGAACGGGAGGAAGAAGCTCGATGTCCCATTCGAAGCGCTCGTCTCCTACAGCGAGTAGCCTCGCGGCCAGCTTGCCGACGCCCTTGCAGGGTGTGCTGAGTGCTGCCGTGCTTGCGACACCAACGGGCATTGTGATCTGCGATCCCAACCTGCCCGATTGCCCGATCATCTATGCCAATCCTGCCTTTTATCGCATCACCGGCTACGCAGAAGATGAGGTGATCGGGCGCAATTGCCGTTTCCTGCAAGGCCCGGGCACGAATCCACGCCATATCAAGGCAATCCGCGAAGCGGTTGAAACCGGCAAGGCGCTGGATGTTGAAATCGTCAATCACCGCAAGGATGGATCGCGTTTCGTCAATGAACTGCATCTGTCGCCGATTTTCGGCGATGATGGCGAAGTGCGCTATATTTTCGGCATTCAGCATGATGTCTCGGCGCGTGAGCAATTCGCCCGCGATGCCGAACGCGCCCGCCGCGCGGCAGAACGCGCCAACGCCGAGAAAAGCGATTTCCTTGCCTTCATGAGCCATGAAATCCGCACGCCGATGAATGGCGTGATGGGCACCATTTCCTTGCTGCTGGATACAACGCTGGATGCCGAGCAGCACGCCTATGCGGAAACCGCGCGGCGCTGCGGTGAGCTATTGCTCGCAACCGTCAATGAAATGCTCGATCTGTCGCGTATCGAGGCAGGGCATTTGGCGATTGAAGAAGAAACCTTCGATCTTGCGGCGCCTGTTGCCGAGGTGCTTGATCTGCTCGCCCCTGCCGTCGCGGAAAAGGGCATTCGCCTTTCCGCCAGCATTGATCCGCTTTTGCCCGCGCGCGTGATTGGCGATGCCAGGCGCCTGCGGCAAGTGCTGCTGAACCTTGCCGATAATGCCGTGAAATTCACCGCTGTTGGTGGCGTTGGCATTCGGGTGGAGCGCGCAGAGAACGCCAATCTGGTGCGCTTTGCAGTGGCTGATACCGGCATAGGCATGCCGCCTGAAGTACAGGCGCGGCTATTTGGGCGCTTCGCCCAAGGCGGGCCGGAAACCGCGCGGCGCTATGGCGGTTCTGGCCTTGGCCTGATGATCTGCAAGCGGCTGGTGGGGTTGATGGGCGGGCGGATTGTGCTGGCTTCCACGCCCGGCAAGGGCTCCACCTTTTCCTTTGAAATTCCACTGCGCCCCATTGCGGAATCGGGCCGGCCGCCGAGTACGCTATTGCCGAAACCCGCGCTGGCAAAACCCTTGCCAGGGGCGCGCGGACGCATCCTGATTGCGGAAGATGGCGAAGCCAATCAGCTTGTCGCCGCCGCCATTCTGCGCAAGGCCGGCTATGCGGTGGATTTGGCGCGGGATGGTGAAGAAGCGCTCGGTGCCGCGCGCACCGCCGCTTATGATCTGGTGCTGATGGATGTGCGCATGCCGCGCATGGATGGTTTTGCGGCAACAGCGGCGATTCGCGCCCTGGAAGGTGCTGCGGGACGCGTGCCGATCATTGCCATGACCGCTGCCGCCATGCCCGATGAGGTTGCGCGCTGCCTTGCCGCCGGCATGGATGCGCATGTCGCCAAGCCCATGGATTTGACCGCGCTGCTCTCAGCCGTGTCGGACATGCTGGAAAGCCGCCCGCGCCGGCCGCGTGTTGCAAGTGATGAACCCGATCCTGCTGGCCCAACCTTGATTGACCATACCACCCTGCAGGAATTGCGCGCCGCTGTCGGCCCTGGGCGCCTGCCGCGCCTGATTGGTGTATTCGCCGAAGAAACCCGTGCGCGCGTGGCGCGGCTGACGTCAACCGATGATGTTGGCGTGATCGAAGAAGAAGCCCATGGGCTGAAATCCGCCGCCGGCACTTTTGGCGCAGCAGCCTTGCGTTCCATCGCGTCCTCGCTTGAGGAAGCCTGCGTGGCGCGCGACCTGCCGAAGATTGAGGAGCTGCGCGATGGCTTGCCCAATCTGGTGGAAAAGAGCCTGGCGGCCTTTCCGGTGGCGCCGGGTGGCGTGGCGAATGTCGGCAGGCGTGATTGAGGGGCGGTCTCAGCCCATCACCCCAGCATGGTAGTCTTGTTCTTGCGCGCTGGAGTTCTGGAGCATTTTCAAGCCAAGTGATTGCACTTGGCGATTGGGAAAATGCGACCAAACAAAGCATTTTCAAGCCAAGTGAAATCACTTGGCGGCTGGGGAAATGCGACCAAACAAAGCATTTTCAAGCCAAGTGATTGCACTTGGCGATTGGGGAAATGCGACCAAATAAAAGTTTAGAGAGGGTTTCGTGAACGCGTATGAACGGGAGCCGCCTTGAAGCGCGCCACCTTGATTTCCCCCGCACGTTGCCGGGCGCGCGCAATGTCAAAACTGCCCTGCATGCGCATGAGCGTATCCATGGAAACGCCAAAAGCCTTTTCCACCCTGATCGCCATTTCCGGCGATAGCGCGGCGCGTTCATTCAGCAACGCCGAAAGCGCAGGCCGCGTGACGCCAAGCACCTTGGCCGCTTCCGTCACCGAAAGCCCGTGGGGGTCAATGACTTCGTGCTTGATGAAACCGCCGGGATGGGCGGGGGTTTTCAGGCGGATGCCTTGCGTGGTGGCCATTGCTGCGTCCTTCAATGGTAATCCTCATAATCCAGGTTGATGATTTCGATGTCTGTCTGATCAATCCTGAACGTAAGGCGCCAATTCTTCGTGACTGAAAGGCTCCATTCCCCCTTGCGATCACCGGTCAATTGATGCGCCTTCCAGCTTGGTATGCTGCGCAATTCGTCTTCCCGCGCCATGTCTTGCAGGAAGGAAATCATGCGCCGCAATTTGGGCACCACAGCGGATTGAAGCCCGGAAGCATCATCATCTTCGATGAAGCGCCGCAGGCCCTTGTGCAGCACATTGCCGATTTTTATCGCCACTCAGATTAGCGCTAAAGCCCAAGAGTGTAAAGTGTCGCTTTACAGGCTACGATCAATGACCGCGAGCCACCCCTACCCCCACCCCACATCCTCCGCATACCTAACCCCCGTCAGCACCAACCCCTCCGGCGGCGCGGTCTGCCCGGCCTTGGCGCGGTCCCCACCTAATAACACCGCGCGCGGCCAGGAAGCCGGGCGGCGGCCATAGCCAACCTCCACCAGCGTGCCGACCATATTGCGCACCTGGTGGTGCAAAAAACTCCGCGCCTCGGCGATGATTTCAATCTCATCACCCAAGCGAGCCACATCCAGCCGATCGAGCGTGCGCAAGGGGGATTTGGCCTGGCAGGACGCCGCGCGATAGGCGGAAAAATCATGGCGGCCCAAAAGCCCTTGCGCAGCCTCATGCATCGCTGCCGCGTCCAGGCGTTTTTTCACATGCCACACGCGGCCCCAATCCAGCGCCGGGCGCGCTGGGCGGTTCAGGATGCGGTAGCGATAGGCCCGGCCAATGGCAGAAAACCTGGCAGACCATGCGTCATCCACCACCGCCGCCCCCGTTATCGCCACGGGGTGCGGGCGGGTGTGGAAGTTCAGCGCCTCTCGCACCCGCTCAGGCGGCAGGCCAGCCGGCAGGTCAAGATGCGCCACTTGCGCTTCGGCATGCACGCCGGCATCGGTGCGCCCGGCGGCGGTGACCAAGGGGGGCTCTCCGCCATTCAAATGCGCGGCGGCGTCTTCCAAAACGGATTGGATGGAAAGCAGGCCATCCTGCCGCTGCCAGCCGCAAAAGGGCGCGCCATCATATTCCAGCCTCAACGCATAGCGGGGCATGGCGTCATTCCAGGCGGGTGCCGGCAGAGATTGGCAGGCCACGCAAAAACGCCTCGGCAGCCATGGCGGCGCGGCCAGGGCGTTGCAGGCGTTGTAGCCGGAGCGCCCCCTGCCCGCAGGCAATCAGCCCGGCATCATCCAGGGCCTCACCAGGCGTGCCCTCGCCCGCTTCAGGCGCGGCGGCGGAAACGCGGATGGCTTCCCCCTTCAGCATGAAGAAGGTGCCCGGCCAGGGATTGAGCGCGCGGATGCGCCGCCCCAAAGCCTCGGCCGGTTGCGCCCAATCCAGGCGGCCATCTTCCTTCGTGAGTTTGGGGGCATAGGTAACGCCCTCTGCCGGTTGGGGCTCCGGCGCTGGGTCTTCCGCCAGCGCGCGCAGGATCAACCGGGCGCCGAGGCCCGCCAGCGCATCATGCAATTCGGGCGTGGTGGTTGTGGGGCTGATCGGCACCGCTTCCGCAAGCAGCATCGGCCCCGTATCCAGCCCTTCTTCCATGCGCATGATGGTGATGCCGGTCTTGGTATCGCCCGCCAAGATCGCCGCCTGGATCGGCCCAGCCCCGCGCCAGCGCGGCAGCAGGGATGCGTGGATATTGAGGCAGCCGCGCCGCGGCGCATCCAGCATGGCTTTCGGCAAAATCAGCCCATAGGCCGCGACCACCGCCACATCCAGATCAAGCGCTGCGAAGGCAGCGTGTTCGGCCTCATCGCGCTTCAGCCGAGCCGGGTGGCGCACGGGCAGGCCGAGATCAAGCGCGGCGCGATGCACAGGGCAAGGCGTTTCTTTCTGCCCTCGCCCGGCGGGTTTCGGCGGCTGGCAATAGACCGCGGCGATGTCATGCCCCGCATCATGCAAAGCGCGCAACGCCGGCACCGCGAAATCCGGGCTGCCCATGAAAGCCAGGCGCAAAGGGTGCGCGGGGCTGCTCACCCGCGCTGCTGGGATTTCAGATCCTTGGCGAGCTTACGCAGGATCATATTGCGCTTGAGCGCTGAGAGGTGGTCCACGAACAAAACGCCGTCCAGATGGTCAATTTCATGCTGCAGGCAGGCGGAAAGCAGGCCGTCGCCTTCGATCTCCCGCTTCGCACCTGTCAGGTCCAGATAGCGCACCTTCACGCGGGCGGGGCGCGTCACATCGGCATATTGGCCGGGGAGCGATAGGCAGCCTTCTTCGCGCGTTGCTGCCTCAGCGCTTTCGGCGATGATTTCCGGGTTCACCAGCACTAAGGGCTCGGGCTTTTCCTTGGGCTGGATGTCCAGCACAACTAGGCGCAGCCCCTCACCAATCTGCGGCGCGGCCAGGCCAATGCCGGGCGCGGCATACATGGTGGCGAGCATTTTGGGGGCGAGCGCGCGCACGATGTCCCCATCGGCATCGCCAATCGGGCGCGCCTTCAGGCGGAGCCTTTTGTCAGGCACAAACAGAATGGGCAGGGTTGCGTTTTCGGTCATGGCAGGGGCTGGCATGTAGCCCCGCGCGCCCCCCCTTGCAACGCCAAAGCCGCACGCCAAGATAGAGTGGCAGCAGGGCGCTTCGGGCCCGGCAACATGCTTCGCTCTCGGATGAGGAGGCCATATTACGTGACCAGACCTTCGCTTTTCGGCTCGCCCTTGTTTCTTGGCTTCGATCATCTGGAACAGATGCTCGATCGTGTGGGCAAGAATGCCGATGGCTACCCGCCCTATAACATCGAACAGATCGGCGATAACCGGCTGCGCATTACGCTGGCGGTGGCCGGGTTTTCGATGGATGATCTGCAGATCACGCAGGAAGACAATCAATTGGTCATCCGGGGCCGGCAGAAGGATGATTCGGAAGGCCGGATTTTCCTGCATCGCGGCATCGCCGCCCGCCAATTCCAGCGCGCCTTTGTGCTGGCGGAGGGCATAGATGTCGAAAGTGCCTGGCTGGATAACGGCCTTTTGCATGTGGAATTGAAGCGGCCCTTGCCTGAGGTTCGCGTCAAGACCATTCGCATTGATACCAAAACCAATGGCGCCGCCACCATCGTGGAAGGGCGCCCTGAACGGGGCTGAACGCCCCAAACCGCCGGGCCTATTCCAGGACGGCAGAAACGCGCGAGCCATGAAGGGCGTGCAAAGGACAAGACCATGAGTGACCAGGAAGAATTCGACACCGAAACCGAAGCCGGACAGGAAATCATCCTGACCGCCGAGGATTTCCGGAAGCTCTCACCGCTTGATTGGGCGCGCTACGGCACCAATCGCATCGCCTATATGCGCCCCGTTACGGTGAACAACCAACGCGCCATTGCGATCCATGCGGCAGACGGCACACAAATCGGCGCTGCGCCGGATTACGCGCTTGGCGCGGCCGCGATTTTCCAGCACGGGATGGGTGTGGCGCTGGTGCATTAACCAGCGCGCTATCAGGGCTAAAGCGGTTCCAGCACCAGCCAGGGTGTGGGCGCCATGCGCCATTCCCAGATCGCCAAAAGCTGATCCAGATGGCCAAGGTCTCGCATCCAAGGAGATAGTTTCGGTTGGCTATAGGTCTGATCCAATCGGGTAACGTGGTGCGTCGGCTGGAAGCGCGCGGTGAGGGTTTCCGTCGTGCCGCGCGTTGGACCGCCATGGCATTCGACGACAATGGTCATCTGCCGCAAGGCGTGGAATGCTTCCGGATCGAGTAACGCCTCTTCCGCGCCTTCAATGTCTACCATGACAAGCGTATCAAGGGCTGCGAAGCGTTCGAAGTCCCCGCCGGAGAATAGCCCGTCAATGATGATGCGGTCGGCAACGCCATTGAGTTCTGCCACGCTGCGGCACGTTTTTTGTGCTTCCTCATTCAGGTCATGGGCGAAGATTTTCGTGCCCGGCATGCGGCGCGCGAGGCCAATGGCGTAATAGCCTTCCGCGCAACCGATATTCAGAACCGCGTCAAAACCGCGCGCGATGAATTTCTCCAGATGCGGGTGCAGCGCTTCTTCGTAACAGCCAAGCAATTTTGGCGCATGGCAGCCCTCAATGTTGTTGGGGGGAAGCCGCATGCCGGCAAAGGGTCCGCCCTGCACCACAAGACCATCGAGTTGTATGATCGTGTTGGAAATCAGTTGATGCCGCCATTTGCCCATCATATGCAAAATGCCTTCAAGCTCCTGCCGGGAAAGCGGTTCCGGCTTGGCCAGCGCACGGCGCAGAAACCTATCCATGGTGTAGTCCAGGATGGTCATACGTCCTACCCGATCACCTCACGCGCGGCAGCTTCTGTTCCACCAGCGCGGCCATCACGCCGCCGCCATAGGGGATGGCCGCATCATTGAAGTCATAATGCGGGTTATGCACATCGCAGCCGCCCGCATCGCCTGTGCCATTGCCGACATGAATATAAGCGCCCGGGCGTTGCAGCAGCATATAGGCGAAATCCTCACTGCCCATCACCGGCGTGCGGTTGCGCTCCACCGCCGCTTCACCGACCAAGGACGCCGCCGCATCACCAAGCGCGGTCGCTTCTTCCGGCGCATTGATGGTGGGGGCAGCGATTTCCTTGAAAGTGATCTCAGCGGTTGCACCAAAGGCCGCAGCGGTGCCCTGCACCACGGCGCGCATGCGCTCTTCCACCAGGCGCATCATTTCCACCTTGAAGGCGCGCACCGTGCCCTTCAGCGTTACCTGGTCCGGAATCACATTATGCGCCTGGCCGGCACTGAAGCACGTCACGCTCAGCACCGCGCTATCCAGGGCGGGCACATTGCGCGCGACCACGGTCTGCAAGGCGGTCACGATCTGCGCGCCAACCACCACAGGATCAATCGTTTGTTCCGGGCGCGCACCATGGCCGCCCTTGCCCTGGATCACGATGTCGAAAAATATCGCGCCGGCCATGATCGGGCCGGGGCGGATGGCGAATTGCCCAACCGGCAGGCCAGGGCGGTTATGCAGCCCATAGACGGTATCGCAGGGGAAGCGCTCAAAAAGGCCATCAGCCAGCATCGCCTGCGCGCCACCGCGCCCTTCTTCCGCCGGCTGGAAAATGAAATGCACCGTGCCATCGAAATTGCGCGTCTCCGCCAGATAGCGCGCGGTGGCCAGCAGCATGGTGGTATGCCCATCATGCCCGCAGCCATGCATCTTGCCTTCAATGCCCGATTTATGCGCGAAGCCATTGGCTTCCGGCATGGGCAGCGCATCCATATCGGCGCGCAGTCCCAGCCGGCCCTGGCCATTCCCATGGCGCAGCACGCCCACCACGCCGGTCTTGCCAATGCCGCGATGCACCTCAATCCCCCAGGAGGCGAGGCGTTCGGCCACCAGCGCGCTGGTCCGCACTTCCTCAAACCCCAATTCAGGATGGGCGTGGAAGTCCCGGCGCCAGGCAATGAGCTCCTCATGCCATTCGCGGATTTTCTCAACAGGTGTCACGCGACCATCCCCCGGTTCAAGATTCATCTGAAAAAACTATAGGGCAGCGCCGCGCCCTGGGCTACGCTTGCCGGCAAGAACCGTAACACCCAGGAGGATTTGATGCGCCCAACCCGCCGCCATGTGCTCGCTGCCCTGCCCGCCGCCGCCCTGATTGGCCGCGCTGAGGCCCAAGGGAGCTTCCCGGATCGCGCCGTACGCTACATCGTGCCCTTTCCGCCCGGCGGGCTGACCGACATCATGGCCCGGCTGGTCGGGCAGAAGCTGTCGGATATTTGGGGCCGGCCCGTCATCATCGAAAACCGCGCCGGCGGCAATGCGCTGATCGGTGCTGATGCGGCGGCGAAAAGCCCAGCCGATGGCTATACGTTGCTTGCCATCACCATGACGCATACGGTGAATGCCTCGCTGTTTCCCAATGCGCCCTTCAATTTCCGCCAGGATTTCACGGCGGTTTCTGTCCTTGGGTCATTGCCGCTGGTGGTGGTGGTCAATGCGGAACGCAACCCAGCACGCACCCTGGCTGATCTGCTGACGCAAGCCCGAGAGCGTAATCTGAACGCCGGGTCATCCGGCAATGGATCGCCGCCGCATTTGGGGCTGGAATTGGTACGTCGCGTCGCCGGTGCCGGGGACCGGATTACCCATGTGCCCTATCGCGGCGGCGCGCCTTCCGTCACAGACCTCGCGGCGGGCAATCTGGATTTCATGGTCTCCAACCTGCCGGAATGCATTGCGCAAATCCAAGGCGGGCGGCTGCGCCCCCTTGCCATTACCTCTGCCGCGCGCCATCCCCTGGTGCCGGATGTGCCCACGGTGCGCGAAGCGGGATCGCCCGAACTTGAAATGACCAATTGGACCGCGATGATGACCAATGCGGCGGTACCCGCGCCCATCCTGGCCAGGCTTGAAGCCGATACCCTGGCCGCGATCCGCGACCCGGAAGTATCCCGCCGCGCCCGCGACGGCGGCTTTACCGTGGAAGCCTGGGACAGGGCGCGCAGCACGACCTATATCAGCGCCGAGACTGACCGCTGGGCCAGGCTGGTGCAGGAAGCGAAATTGAAGGCGGATTGATGCGATTTTCCCTGACTGACGCTCAACAACTTGTCACCACGGCGCTGAGCGCCTCGGGCGCCGCGCCCGAGATGGCCAAGCGCACCGCCGCCGCGCTGGTGGCCGCGGAGGCGGCAGGCCAGGCGGGGCATGGGCTGTCACGCGTGGCGCAATATGCGGCGTTCCTGCGCAATGGCCGTGCGGATGGAAAGGCCACGCCGCGCATCATCAATGAACGCGGCGGAGCGGCTTTGATTGATGCCCGCCATGGGCTGGCCTATCCCGCACTTGCCTTGGCGGAACAGGAAGCCGCCTGGCGCGCGCGCGGCCATGGCATTGCCTTTGTCGGCATCACCAATAGCCACCATTCCGGCGCCATGGGCCTGCCGGTGCGGCGGCTGGCAGAACAGGGGCTGGTGGCGCTCGCCTTCACCAACTCGCCCGCCGCCATGCCGGTGCCGGGCGGGCGCCGGCCTTTGATGGGCACCAACCCGGTGGCGGCGGCTTTCCCGCGCCGCGCCGCGCCGCCGCTCGTGATTGATATGGCGCTATCGGAAGTGGCGCGTGGCAAGATCATGGTCGCCGCCAAGGAAGGCCGCGCCATCCCGGAAGGCTGGGCTTTGGATGCCGAAGGCCGCCCAACCACCGATGCCAAGGCCGCGCTATCGGGCGCCATGCTCGCCATGGGCGGCACCAAGGGCGCCTTGCTCGCGCTGATTGTCGAATTGCTCTGCTGCGCGCTGACCGGTGCGGCCTTCGGCTTTGAAGCCGATAGCTTCTTCCAGGATGAGGGCAATCGCCCGCGCCTGGGCCAAGCACTTCTGGTGATAGACCCCGGCGCGCTTTCCGGTGCTGATGCCTTTGCCGCGCGGATTGAAACGCTCATCACCGCCATGCTGGCCGATGAGGGTGTGCGCCTGCCCGGCGCCAAGCGCGATGCGCAAAGCGCCCGTGCCGGCGCGGAGGGGATCGAAATCCCCGATGCTGTCTTGGAAAAGATCAAGGCACTCTCCAACCCGTGAGCAAAGCCCAGGAACCGGATCGGCATTGCGGCCCCGCCGCCGTGGCCGCGCTTTTCGCGCATCGGCCCGCCGATGTGCTGCGGTTTTTCTATACACCGATGCGCCGTCAGGAAGCGGGTGCCTATTGCGCGGCCTTGGCCAAGCGCCGCCTGCCCTATCGCGAAGTCCCGCCCGAGGAATTGCAGCGCATCGCCGGCACCACGCATCATGGCGGTATGGTGGCGGTGGCGCGCCCGCGCGGTGTCCCCCTATTGGACGCCAGCAACCTGCCGCCGATCCTTTTCGCCGCGCCGGTGCTGCCCATTCTGGATGGCATCGGCAATCCGCATAATCTTGGCGCCATTGCGCGATCCGCCGCGTTTTTCGGCTGCAAGGCCCTGGTGATTTCGGGCGACCAGCGCCAGGCGCGGCTTTCTGATGCGGCGCTCCGCACCGCCGAGGGCGGCTTGGAAGCGCTGGAGGTATTCCAAGCACCCGACCTGCACGTGCTGTTGCGCGCACTCTTGCCCAAGATGCTGAGCCTTGCCGCCGTGGCGCGCGATGGCGTGGCGCCGGAAGCCCTGCCGCGCGGGCGCCCCTTCGCGCTCGTGCTCGGCAATGAGGAAAAAGGGCTATCGCGCGACAGTATCGCCGCCGCAGCGGCGCGCGTGACGCTGCCGGGTTCGGGCGCGGTGGAAAGCCTGAATGTCTCGGTCGCGGCGGCGGTACTGATCCATGCGCTTTGGCGATAATCGTCACGCGCTTGAAACACTTGCCGAAACCCCGCAAAACTGCGTTTGGTAGCAGGTGACATGACCAAACCCGACCTGACATCGCGCGCCGCACCCGAAGGCAAGGTGCTGGCGTTTTCCGGCACGCTGAATGCTGAAGCCGCAGCCACGCTTTGGTCGGCGATGACGCGCGCCCTGGCTGACAAGCCAAACGCGATTGATCTGTCCGCGGTCGAGAGCATGGATAGCGCCGGCGCCATTCTGGTGCTGCGCGCGGGTGATGCGGTGGCGGTGCAAGGTGGCTCGGCGGATGTGCTGGCCGTTTTGGAACGCAATCGGGCGGCCTTGAAGGCGGCCCCCGTGCCCAGCGAAGCGCCGCGCGATTTCGCGCCCATCACGGCCTTGGGCAGTACGGTCTATGGCGGCATTCAGGCCGCGCTTGCCGGCATTGCCTTTGCCGGAGAAGCCTTGGTCGCGGCCTTGCGCGTGATGTTCCGCCCGAAACTCTTTCGCGGCGCGGAATTCCTCCGCCATTTGGATGAGATCGGGCTGCGCGCCTTTCCGCTGACCTTGCTGCTCGGTTTTCTGATCGGGCTGATCCTCGCCTATCAATCCTCCATCCCGCTCAAGCGTTTTGGCGCGGAGATTTTCGTGCCCAATCTGGTGGGCATTTCATTGTTGCGCGAATTGGGCGCGCTTTTGGCCGGCGTGGTGCTGGCCGGGCGGACGGGATCGGCCTTTGCCGCTGAACTCGGCACCATGACCGTGAATGAGGAAGTGAATGCTCTCCGCATCATGGGCATTGACCCCATGGTGATGCTGGTCCTGCCGCGCATCCTGGCCGGCATATTGGTGATGCCCGTGCTGACCTTGCTCATGAACCTTGCCGGGCTTGCCGGCATGACCGTGGTGATGGAGAGCCTGGGCTTCCCGTGGAGCGCGGTTTCGAACCAATTGCAGCAATGGCTGAGCCTTGGTGATCTGATGGGTGGCCTGTTCAAATCCTGCTGCTTTGGCCTGGTGATCGCGGCCATCGGTTGCCGCGCCGGGCTTTCCGCAGGCCTCGGTCCGCGCGCGGTGGGTGATGCGGCAACGGCTGCCGTGGTGGGCGGCATTGTCGCCATTGTTGCCATGGATGGTGTTTTCGCCATTCTTTTCTTCAGGCTTGGCATATGAACGAAGAAACAGTCATCCGCGTCGAAAACCTGGCGGTCAGCTTCGGCCCGCGCACCATCTTCAAGGATGTGTCCTTTGAAGTGAAGCGCGGGGAGGTCTTCATCATCCTGGGCGGTTCCGGCTGCGGCAAATCCACCTTGCTCAAGGCGCTGATCGGCATTGTGCCCATCGCTGCCGGGCGGTCTGAAATCCTGGGCGTTGATCTGGCGGAAGCGGATGCGGAAGGGCGCATTGCGCTGCTGCAAAGGATTGGCGTGATGTGGCAATCCGGCGCGCTTTTCGGCAATATGACGCTGTCCGAAAATGTGGAATTGCCCCTGGAAGAACATACGGATTTGCCGCGCCCGGCGCGCGAAGCCCTGGCTCGCGCCAAGCTTGGCCTGGTTGGGCTTGGCGATGCGGCGGGCTTGCTGCCCGCTGAGATTTCCGGTGGCATGGCCAAGCGCGCGGGGATTGCGCGCGCCATGGCGCTTGATCCGCCCTTGCTTATTCTGGACGAACCTTCTGCCGGGCTTGACCCCATTACCTCGGCCGGGCTGGACAAGTTGATCCTGGATATTGCGCGCAGCACCGGGACGACCTTTGTTGTTGTAACGCATGAATTGCAATCCATTCTCGCCATTGGGGATCGTTGCATCATGCTGGATAAGGAAGCGCGCGGCATGATCGCCATGGGCAAGCCGCGCGAATTGCGCGATACCGCAACCCACCCCACGGTTCGATCCTTCTTCCGGCGAGAGGCTGCCTGACATGGCAAAACCGCCCAATACGCTGTTTCTCCGCGTCGGCATGCTGGCACTTGCCGCCATTGCACTCGCGGTCGGCTTCGTCCTGTATCTGACCGCGGGGCAATTCGGCAGACAATCGGATTATTTTGAGACCTATGTGGGGGAATCCATCGTCGGTCTTGATGTTGGGGCATCGGTACGCTTTCGCGGCGTGCAGATTGGGCGCGTGACGGAAATCTCCCTTGCCGCCGCAGTCTATGATGTGCCGGAAGCGCGTAGCAATCGCTATGCGATGCAATTGGTGGTGATACGCTTTGCCGTGGAACGTACGCGCGTGTCTCGTATTGCCTCGCTGGATGATATGATCGCGGGCGGCTTGCGCACACGCATCGCGTCCCAGGGCATTACCGGTGTCACCTATCTCGAAATTGATATTCTTGATCCTGCGCGCTACCCGCCTATTCAGGTCCCTTGGAAGCCGCGGTATGACCACGTGCCCGCCGTGCCCTCCACCATCACGCAAGTGACCAGCGCGGCGGAACAGATTCTGCGCCGCCTGGAAGCGCTTGATATCGAAGCACTGGTCAATAACGCTGCCGGGCTGATGGGCGATTTGCGCAAGCAGATCAGTGAGGGAGAAGTGGCGACCATTCTCCGCGAAGCGGGTGAAACCGTGGCGGAACTCCGCGCTGAGATTCGCAAGGTGCGGCTTGAAGAAACGGCAAATGAATTGCGCGGTGCCATTGCCAGTATGGGTGATGCCGGACGCAGCACGCAGGAATTGCTGTCCAGCCGCGAAATCCGCGAGGCCCTGGTGCGCATCCCGGCCGCAGTCACGGCACTTGAACAGACGCTCCGCACCGCACGCGGCACGACTTCGGATCTGCAAGCGGATTTGTCGCCGCTGATGCGGGATTTGCGATCCTCGGTCGCCAATCTGCGCGATACGACGGAATCACTCCGCCGCAACCCTTCGCAAACCCTGCTCGGCGCGCCACCGCCGCCGCCCAATCGGGAACGCCGCTGACATGAAGACCCTGCATCGCCGCGCCCTGCTGGCCGCGCCTTTTCTTGCCTCCGCCTGCTCTGTCCTGCCGGATCGGCCTTATCAGGAAGTGCTGCGCTATGCGCTTGATCCGCGCCGGCAGGGGGAAGGCTGGCGCGGCAGGGGGCGGCGGCTTTTGCTGCTGCGCACGCTGCGCGCACCGCCGGCGCTGGATGTGCGCGGGCTGCGCAGCATTCGCCCGGATGGGACGGAGGAGATTGATTTCTACGCCGAATGGATCGCGCCACCAGCGGAAGCGGCAGAACAGGCTTTGCGCCGTTGGCTGATGGATGCGCGGCTTTTCGCGGCCGTACTCGCACCCGGCAGCCGCGCCAATCCTGATCTGGTGCTGGAAGGTGAATTGACCCGGCTGCTGGCCAATCGCGCGCGCGGTCAGGCGGAAGCGGAATTGAACTTCGTGCTGATTTCAGAACGCGAAGCCTCGCCCCGCGTGCTGGGGCAGATGATCAGCACCGGCA
>JBIKWX010000126.1:0-9616 GCA_044356095.1 Roseomonas sp. | reverse complement strand
GTTTCGGGCAGTTTTCCATCCCGCCACGCTTTCGGCGATTGAAGTGGCCGGCCTATGCGTTGGGTGCATCGGTGCTCAGCCGCACCCCGATTTTCTGCACATCCATGCCTTTTACGTGCAGCCTGAATTTCAGGGACGCGGGCTTGGGGCGGCAGCGCTGGCGCAGGTAACCGGGCAATACCCCGGCATGCCCGTCAGGATTGAGGTGCTGAAGGGAAGCGCGGCTTTGGGCTTTTGGCAGGAGCAAGGTTTTGGCCCATCGGGCGAACAGGAATTTGACCTTTTGCTGGAACGACCAGCGCCGCTTGGCTAAGCCGCAGGAGCGCCGTAATCTAACCCTTTCTCAAATAGGAATGCTTGTCGATGCCCGCCCTTGCCGAACGTTTGAACCGCGTTTCCATCTCCGCTTCCGTGATCATGACGATCAAGGCGCGGGAATTGGCCGCGCAAGGCATCAAGGTGATCAGCCTGGCCTCTGGCGAGCCCGACTTCCCCTCTCCGCCGCATGCGATTGAAGCGGCGCATCAGGCAGCACTGGCGGGCGATACCAAATACCCGCCGCAGGATGGCACCAAGCGGCTCAAGGAAGCGGTGCAGCGGAAATTCAAGCGCGACAATAACCTTGATTACGCTTTGGATGAGATCATGGTCACCAATGGCGGCAAGCAAAGCATCTTCAACGCCTTCATGGCGACGGTTGATCCGGGTGATGAGGTTCTGATCCCCGCCCCCTATTGGGTTTCCTATGCCGAAATGGCGAAGGTGGCGGGCGGTGTGCCGATGACCATCAATTGCCCGCAGAATAACGGCTTCAAGCTGCGTCCCGAGGATCTGGATGCCGCCATCACGCCCAAGACGAAATGGGTGATGATCAATTTCCCGAATAATCCAACCGGTGCCGCCTGTTCACGCGCGGAAATGCAGGCGATTGCGGCGGTGCTGATGAAGCACCCGCATGTCTGGATCATGACCGATGATATGTATGAACACCTGATCTATGACGGGTTCGAATTCTGCACCATTGCTGATGTGGAACCGCGCCTGAAGGACCGTACCCTCACGGTGAATGGCGCGTCCAAGACCTATGCCATGACCGGCTGGCGCGTGGGCTTTTGTGGCGGACCCAAGGCGCTGATCAAGGGCATGATGAATATGCAGGGCCAGGCGACGGCGGGGGTTTCCACCATCTCCCAAGCCGCAGTCGCCGCCGCCTTGGATGGCCCGCAGGATCTGGTGTGCGAAAGGGCAGAGGAATATCGCCAGCGTCGCGATCTGGTGGTCGAGATGTTGAATGCCGCACCGGGCATTTCCTGCCACAAGCCGGAAGGGGCGTTTTACGTTTTCCCCAATATCGCCGGCTGCATCGGCAAAACCAGCAAGGGCGGGCGCAAGATCGAAACCGATACGGATTTCGCCATGGCGCTGCTCGAAGAAAAATATGTCGCGACCGTGCAGGGCACGGCCTATGGCATGTCGCCCTATTTGCGGATTTCCTATGCGACCAATACGGAAAACCTGCGCGAAGCCTGTGGCCGCATTCAGGATTTCTGCCGCGAATTGAGCTGAACCTGCGATGCTGCGCGCCGGGCGCGATACGGATGCGGCGGGCTTCATTACGCTGATCCGCGATTGCTGGGCGGAATATCCCGGCTGCGTCTTTGATCTTGATGGGGAACTGCCGGAACTCCGCGCACTCGCCAGCTATTTTGCCGAACAGGATGGCGCGCTTTGGGTGGCCGAAGAAGCGGGCACAGTGGTCGGCATGGCCGCTGTGCATCCGCTGCCCGGCACGCCGGATTGGGAGATTTGCCGCGTCTATGTTGCGGCCAGCCAGCGCGGCACCGGTATTGCGGCGAGGCTGATGGCAACGGCGGAAGCCCATGCGCGTGATGCGGGGGCGGAGGTGATCCGGCTTTGGTCCGACACACGCTTCACCCGCGCGCATAGCTTCTACGCGAAGCTTGGCTATGTTCGGCAGGGGCCGATCCGGGTCTTGAATGATCTTTCCAATTCGCTCGAATTTCCCTTCATCAAGCCCGCGCGCGGTGTCGCGGTGCATCGGCTGGATGCCTCTGCCGCCGAACACGCCGAAAGGCCCTTGGCGGATATTCTGATTGCCTGTGTCGCCGCCGGCGCTTCGGTTTCCTTCCTGCCGCCGCTGGGTGCCGAGGCTGCACAAGGTTTCTGGCAGCGCAGCCTTGCCGATATCGCGTTGGATCGGAAAGCCATCTGGGTCGCCTGGGCGGATGGCGTGCTGGTTGGCACTGTCACGCTTGATCTGGCAATGCCACCCAATCAGCCGCACCGCGCGGAGGTGGCGAAGCTGCTTGTGCATCCCGCAGCGCGGCGGCGCGGTGTGGGGCGGGCGCTGATGGCGGCCTTGGAAGCTGAAGCGATGCAGCGCGGGCGGCGCCTGCTGACGCTTGACACCCGCGCGGATGATGCCGGTGAGGCTTTGTATCGCAGCCTTGGCTGGCAGGAAGCCGGGCGCATTCCGGGCTTTGCGCTGAATGCGGATGGCAGCGCAGCCGCGACTATTTTCTTCTACAAGCAGATAGGTGACGCATGATCTCGCCGGATTGGTGCCGCATGATGGCGGCCTATAACACTGAGATGAATCGTCGGCTTTACGGCGCTGCGGATGGGCTGGATGCCAGCGCACGGCACGCCGATGGCGGCGCCTTTTGGGGCAGCATTCAGGGCACGCTTTGCCATCTGCTCTGGGGCGATACCACCTGGATGAGCCGCTTTGACGGCTGGGAGAAACCCACTGTCGGCATGAAGCAAAGCCCTCTCATGATCACGGATTGGGCAGAGCTTAAATCCCGCCGCGTCGCTTCCGATGCGAAGATTGAAGCCTGGGCAGCGCGCCTCTCGCCTGAACGCCTGGCCGGGCCGCTCACTTGGTATTCCGGCATTGTGGAGCGTGAAGTCAGCATGCCGTATTGGATCACGGTCGGGCATTTCTTCAATCACCAAACGCATCATCGCGGTCAGGCGCATGCCTTGCTGACGCGTGCGGGTGCCGCGACGGGTGATACGGATGTGCCTTGGGTGCTTGATCTTGCCGCGCTTGGGCTGAACGCCTGACCCATTTCAGGTTTTCGGCCGCATTTCAAAATCCGCCTTGCTCGCGGCGCAATCGGGGCAGGTCCAATCTTCCGGCACATCTGCCCAGCGTGTGCCGGGGGCGAGCCCTTCTTCCGGCGCGCCTTTCGCCTCGTCGTAAATGAAGCCACAAAGCGCGCATTCCCATACTTGAAAAGCAGCCTCGGTCATTGCGCAATCAATCCAGCTTCACATTGTTTTCGCGCACCGCATTGCCCCATTTGACATATTCGCTCCGCATGAAGCCCAAGAAATCATCCGGCGTGCTGGTCATGACCTGTGCGCCGAGGCCAGAAAGCCTCTCCCGCGTTGCGGGTTCCGCCAGGATGCGGTGCAATTCGCGATTGAGTCTTTCAACAATCGGCCTTGGCGTGCCCGCTGGCGCGACCAGGCCAAGCCAGGCAGCAGCGTCAAATCCCGCAAGCCCTGTTTCCGCAAGGCTTGGCAAGTCCGGCTGCAAGGCGGTGCGCTGAGCAGTCGTCACGGCAAGTGCGCGCACGCGGCCTTCGCGAATATGGGGCAGGGCGAAA
Organism: Roseomonas sp.; assembly: GCA_044356095.1. Taxonomy (GTDB): domain Bacteria; phylum Pseudomonadota; class Alphaproteobacteria; order Acetobacterales; family Acetobacteraceae; genus Neoroseomonas. The sequence continues at coordinate 5,978 of JBIKWX010000126.1, read as the reverse complement.
AGCTCGGTATCAATCATGATATCAATGCGCCCGGCCAGCAGATCGGTCAGTGCTGGCGCGCCTCCGCGATAGGGCACATGCGTCAATTCAAGCCCGCCGGCGGCACGCGCAAACATCATGGTAATCAGATGCGAAGTCGTGCCATTGCCCGAAGTTGCGTAAGTCAATTGCCCCGGGCGTGCCTTGGCCAGCGCAATCAGCTCCGCGATATTACGCGTCGCGACATTGTTGTTGACGAAGAGCACAAAGGGAAGATTGGCAACCAGGCTGATTGGCGCGAAATCACGCCGCGGGTCATAGCCGACATTGGCATAGAGGTTTGGGTTGGTCGCCAGCGGCGCCGTTGCGCTCAGCAGCAGCGTATGGCCATCGGGGGCGGATTGCGCGGCCTGCGCTGCGGCAAGGCTGCCGCCCTGGCCTGGGCGATTGTCAATCAGCATGGACCAGCCGGGGTTTTCCGTAAGCCGTTCGGCCAGCAGCCGCGCAATCACATCCGTCGCCTGACCGGGTGGGAAGCCTACCAGAATGCGGATCGGCCGATTGGGCCATTCCTGTGCTTGCGCTGATGGCAACGAAGGCGCTGCCAATCCCACCAACAATGCCGCTAGCGCGAAAAAGACACGGCGATGGCCCCGGAATGCCCACATTTGCTTTCCCTCCATGATGGCGCCTTGCTTTGTGGCGCCTTTCGGATGTTAGACTATGGCGGCATTCGGCTGGCCTTCGCAACAGGCCGGGCGGGATTGGCAGAAAGCGGGAGTGGCAGCGGATGATTTATGCAAATGCCCTGGCCCTGGCGGCCCCGACACGTTTCGCGCGCAATGCGCCGGGCGGTGGACGGATTTGGCGGACGGATTATTTCGGCCCGCCGCCATCGCCGAAATCCTCCAATTCCGTTGACCCGAACGTGATGAATGCCGAGGTCTTCATCCCGCCCGCGCCGGATGAAATCAGGCAGCCGCAAGCCTTTTTGGTGGAACAGGAACCGAATGCCATTGTGCATCCGCATTTTCATTTCGTGGATCAGTTCCAGGTGGTGGTGGATGGTGGTGGGCGCATTGGCCGGCATGATGTCGGGCCGATCATGGCGCATTTTGCTGGTGCCTGTACGGGCTATGGGCCGATCACGCCCGGTGATGGCGGGCTGAAATACTTCACGCTTCGCGCCAGCGCAGACAGTACTGGCGCGCATTTCTTGCCGGCCGCGCGGGAACGCATGGTGAAAGGCCCAAAGCGCTATGTGCTGGCCGACCCCATCCTGCCGAGCAGCACCGAAGCACTCGCCGCGCGGCGTGACGCCGTATCAGAAACCGTGCTGGCGGAAGAAGATGGGCTTGGCATTTTCATGCTGCGCATTCCGCCGCATGGAAGCATCACAGCGCCCGATCCCGCTACTGGTGCGGGGCAATCCATGATCGTTGCTGCCGGCAGCGTTCTTCATGGAGGCAAGACGCTTGATCGCCTCGCAGCGCTATTCGTAAGCGCAGATGAAGCGGCACTGAACATCACCGCGGGCGCTGAGGGTGGTGAGGTATTGGTTTTGCAATATCCAAGGCCGGCGAATAACACCTGACCTGCATAGCAATTACCCGCCCAGCAAACGCTTCAACTTCAACACAGCACTATCCGGCGTGGTCAGTACGGGCTTGCCGGTGGCTTGCTCCACCAAAGCCTTGGCGCGCGCCAGGCTGAATTGGCCAAGGGCGATGGCGTCACAATCGGCCAAATCCCGAGCCGCTTCGGCGGCCAGCCGATCATGCGTTGCCAGATCACCCGCATCCAGCGCAGCCAAGGCGCCCTCGGCGAGTTTGGGCACCACGGTAATGCCAGGCGGAAATTCCGGGATCATGGATGGGATGGTGCCGGCGAAAGTCACCAGCAGGCCGATGCGCTTGCCTTTGGTGATCGCTTCATCGATCATCGCCTCATTCGGTTTCAGCACCGGCATCGGTGCCAAATCCTGCGCGCAGGCTTCAATGCAGGGGCCGAAGGCAGAGCAGGTGAACAGGATGCCATCCGCCCCGGTGCCGGCGGCATAGCGCGCCAGGGTCAAAAACCGTTCCGTCATGCGGGGCGTGAGCTTGCCCTCCCGCGCCAGATCGGCGGAGAGGCTGTCATCCAGCAGATTCATCAATGTCTGGCCCGGCCAAAGCCGCGCGAAGGCGGCTTCAATCGGCGGCGGCGAATGGCGCAGCGCATGGATCAGGGCAAGGCGCATGGAAAACCCTTTCGGAACAAATCAGGCGGTCACGGGCTGGGTGCGCGGGCCGTCACGCATCGGCATATGGATCACGGCGGCGAAGACCGAGGCCAGAATGCCGATCACCCACATCAGATCGTAAGACCCGGTGCGGTCAAAAATAATCCCACCCAGAAAGGCGCCGGTGAAGCCGCCAATCTGATGGCTGACAAAGACCATGCCGAAAATGGTCGCGAGCCAGCGCAAGCCCCAATTGCGCGCACAAAGCGCAAGACTTGGTGGCACGGTGGAAAGCCAGAGCAGCCCCATCATGGCCGAGAAAATCAGCACGGTTGCGGTGGTTTTCTCCGACAATAAAAACACCGTCATCAGCACGGCGCGCGCGGCGAAAATCCCGACCAGCAATTCGCGCCGTTTCCAGCGTTGTGAGAGTTCACCCGCAGCCAATGAACCAATGATGTTGAACAGCCCAATCATGGAAATGGCGCCAGCACCGACATAAAGCGGCAGGCCGCAGCTATGCACAAAGCCCGGCAGATGCACGGTCAGGAAGGATACATGCAGGCCGCAAACAAAATTGCCGGAAGACAGGTACCAAAAACTAGGATCACGCAAGGCGCGGCCCATGGCGGAACGAGCGGTTTCATTATCCGCGGCCACACCAGGTGTCGCTGCCGGCTGCTTATCGGCCAATGGCAGCGCGAGCGGGATCATGAATAGCGCCGCCATCGCCATGGCAAACAGCGCGCCCTGCCAGCCAAAGCCCTGAATGGCGAAGCCCGCCAGCGGCACCACCAGAAACTGCCCCGCCGAAGATCCCGCCGTGCCAAGCCCTGTCGCGCGCCCGCGCATTTCGGGCGGCAACATGCGCGTGAGGCTCGCGATAATCGTCGGCATGCCAGCGGCTGAAACCGCCATGCCCAAAATCAGGCCGGCGAAAAAGGTGAAGGGCAAAACGGATTCGGACAGCGCCATGCCGAGGATAGCAATGCAATAAAGCACCGCGCCGCCCATCACGACGCGCCGGCCACCGAAGCGATCCGCAAGCTGGCCCATGAAGGGCTGGCTGATGCCATTGATCAGCACCTGCAAACCAATGGCAAAGGCGAAATCCCGCGCCGCCCAGCCATGCTCGGCGGTCATGGGCGCCAGAAACAGGCCGAAGGATTGGCGCAGCCCCATGGCGAGCATGGCGCCGGCAATCGCGCAAGCGATCACCAGGGCAATGGGAAGCGCCAAGGAACGGGAAGGGTTTGCGGAAGACATCGGCCCATAGTGACATTCTGCGCCGCCCCCGCGCAACCCGAGGCTTCGCGGTTGACGCCGCCCCGCGCCCCGGCCTATCTCAAAGCCGTTGGTGGCGGCCATAGCTCAGTTGGTAGAGCGCCAGGTTGTGGTCTTGGATGTCACGGGTTCGAGTCCCGTTGGTCGCCCCAACATCCCCATCCCGACAATTTGCGCTGCATTGGAATGCCCCCAGGGAGACTCGAACTCCCATGCCCTTACGGGCGGACGATTTTGAGTCGTCTGCGTCTACCGTTCCGCCACAGGGGCAACGCGGCATGTTTCTTACCGAAGCCAGGGGCCGGGGTCCAGAGGGGGTGGGTCAGAACAGCGAATAGCCGCCATCAATCACCAGGCAATCGCCAGAATGGTAGGCAGAAGCGTCGCTTGCCAAATAAACTGCGATGCCGCCGAAATCTGCTGGCTGGCCCCAGCGCCGGGCGGGGATGCGGGGCAGCACGGCACCGCTGAAACGCTCATCGGCAACATTGCCGGCGGTCATGGCGGTTTCGATCCAGCCGGGCAGGATGGCATTGGCGCGAATGCCATGCCGAGCCATCTCCACCGCCAAGGCGCGGATCATGGCCACCAGCGCGCCCTTGGTGGCGCCGTAATGCGCATTGCGCGCGGCGCCTTCGATGGCGGCGAGGGAGGCTGTAGCCACCAGGGAACCGCCGCCGCCGCGTTCCACCATATGCCGCGCCGCGGCGCGCAGCGTGAAAAAGGCGCCATCCAGATTGATGCGCATCACGCGCTGCCATTCGGCGGTTTCCAGCGCCGTGAAGCGCGCAGCATGGCCATAGGTGCCGGCATTGGCGAAACAGACATCCACACGGCCAAGCTGTGCGACAGTTTCCGCGAAGGCGCCCTCTACCGCTGCCTCATCGCCAATATCGCAGGCCAGCGCATAAAGGCGCACGCCAAGCGGCTTCAGGTTTTCCAAAGCGGCTGCGTTTTTAGCGGCATTGCTGCCCCAAATGGCGATATCAGCACCTGCTTCGGCAAGGGCCTGCGCCATACCAAGCCCAATACCAGAATTGCCGCCCGTGATCAGCGCGACCTTGCCGCTGAGATCAAAGGGACGATAAGCCATGGGGGTCAGTAACCCGCCTTGCGGTCCACCACTTCCTTGAGCGGCGCGCCATCCAAAAAGCGGCGCAGGTTTTCAACCAGCAGCGCTGCCACCATAGAATCCCGCGCCGGGTGCAGCCCGCCAATATGCGGCAGCACAAGGATGTTTTCCGTCCCCCAGAATGGATCATCCTTGGGCAAAGGTTCCTGGCGGAATACATCCAGGACGGCACCCGCAATGGTGCCGGCCTTGGCAGCGGCGACCAGGGCCGCATCATCAATCAAGGCACCACGGCCGAAATTGAGCAGCCAGGCGGTCTTCTTCATGCGCGAAAGCCGCGCGGCATTGATGATATTCTCGGTCTCGGGCGTGGCCGGCAGCAACAGCACCACGAAATCGGATTGCGCCAGCACCTCATCGGTTTCTGCTGGCGTATAAACTCGATCCACATGCGGCAAGCTGCCGGCCGCGCGGCGCGTGCCGATCACGCGCATTTCAAGCGCCGCAGCCTTGCGCGCCAATTCCTGGCCGATGGCGCCAAGACCCAGAATACCAAGCGTCTGCCCCGCAAGTGTCGAAGAAACCCGGCGCGTCCAGGTGGCAGCGGCGTTATCGCCGACAATCGCGGCATAGGGTTTGGTGATGTGAAACAGCGCGCCCAGGATGTTTTCCGGCATTTGCACGCGATGCGTCCCCCGCGCGCAGGTCAGCGTCATTCCAGGCGGCAGATCGGCCCGCGCGAGCCAATGTTCCACCCCTGCCGTCAACGCCTGCGCCCAGCGAAGCTTCGGCATTTGCGCGAGTGTTCCGGCAGGCGGCCCCCAGGTCAGCATCGCCTCCGCTTCCTGCATTTGTTCGGCACTTGGCGTGGCGTTGCGCGCCAGCACATCCAGCCGAATGCGCTGGTCCAAGCCGGCATCGGTGATCGCCTTCCGATAGGCATCCGCGCCATCGGTCCAGAGCAGGAAAAGCGGTTTGGTCATGGTGATGCCTCAGGCTTTCACAATCAGCGCATCCACCGCGACAGCGTCGCTACCGGCGATGATGATGGGGTTAACATCCAGCTCCGCGATCATATCACGCTGATCGGCCGCAAATTCCGATAGCCGGACAATGATGTCGGACAACCGGTCCATATCGGCGGCCGGCGCGCCACGGAAGCCTTCCAGCGCCGCGCGGCCCTTCAGGCGGCCCAGCATATCGCGCGCTTCGGTCTTGGTGACGGGCGCGAGCGCCAGTGCTGAATCGCGCATCAATTCCACCAGCACACCACCAAGGCCGACCACCACGAGCGGTCCCATCAGCGGGTCAATCCGCGCGCCCACCATGATTTCCACGCCCGGCTTCGCCATGGGCTGCACCAGCACGCCATTGAGACGTGCATTGGGCGCATGATGCTTGGCATTGGCCATGACAGCGCGG
>JBIKWX010000385.1:0-2649 GCA_044356095.1 Roseomonas sp. | reverse complement strand
CGCTGCCTTTGCCGAATTGGAACGTGAACGCGACCCGGCGAAGATCAACCAGCTACTTGCCACCGCCCATGCGCGGCTGGTGGATAATCCCCCCTGGCTTTGGATTGTGCATGATTTGAACCCCCGCGCGATGAGCCGGCGCGTGACGGGCTTTACCTCGGCGCAAAGCTGGTTCCAGGATTTGACGACGATTGATCTGCGCTGAACTACGCGTGCAGCTATCATCCGTGCTAGAGCAGATCGCGTTCAGATGGAATCATCTGAACGCGTGAAGATGCTCGAAAAACAACGAGGTAGAGCGGGTGGCGTGAACAAATGTGAACGCAACACGCTCTAGTGGAAAGGGGCGGCGCAAACCGCCCCTTTTCTATTAAAGGTCGCCCGACATGATTGCTGGCCTCACCACGCTGCTTTGCTGCCAATTGATCGGGGAAGTGCTGGCGCGCTGGCTCTCCCTGCCGGTGCCAGGCCCGGTGATCGGCATGGCCCTGCTGTTCGCCGCATTGCTTGTGCGCGGAGGGGACGCGCCGCGCGCACTCGCACAAAGCGCTGACGGGCTTTTGGCCAATCTTGGCCTGTTGTTCGTGCCCGCGGGGGTTGGTGTGGTGCTCTATTTGCCTGTGCTGGCCAAGGATTGGGCGCCGCTGTCACTCGCGATCCTGGCCGGCACCTTGGCCGCGATTGGGGTCACTGGCTTGCTTGCGCAAGCGCTGCTGCGGCGGCTTGACCCATGACCAACCTCGCCGAGATTTGGGTCTATCTGGCGCGGGAGCCACTGGCCGCGCTGACCGCCACCTTGCTCGCCTGGCTGGCCGCGCAAAGGCTGGCGCGGGCGGCGCGGTTTCACCCCATGGCGAATCCCGTGCTTTTCGCGGTGGTCTTTCTGGCGGGCGGCCTGTTGATGGCGCGGGTTGATTACCGCGCCTATTTTGAAGGGGCGCAATTTGTCCATTTCCTGTTGGGGCCAGCGACGGTGGCGCTTGCGGTGCCGCTCGCGCGGCAATGGAGGCAGGTGAAACGCTCCGCACCCGCGGCGATTGCTTCCGTGATTGTGGGCGGTGTCTTTGCTGCGGCGGCGGGTGTGGCGCTGGCGCTGGCGTTTTCCGCAGCGCCGGAGGTAACAGCCTCACTCGCGCCGCGTTCTGTCACCACGCCGGTCGCGATGGGGGTGGCGGAACGGATTGGCGGGCTGCCATCTCTCACCGCGGCGATTGTCATTTGCAGCGGCATTGTCGGTGCGGCGCTGGGGCCTGCCTTGCTCACGCTGCTCGGTGTCACGGATTGGCGCGCGCGGGGGCTTGCGATTGGCACGGCAGCGCATGGCATTGGCACGGCGCGGGCGATTTCGGTCAATGAAGTGGCCGGCGCCTTCAGCGGTTTGGCGATGGGCTTGAATGCACTCGCCACCGCGCTGTTATTGCCCTTGTTGTGGCGGCTGTTTTTTGGCTGAAGCTCAGGCGTTCAACAGGCGCCGGCTCCAGACCATCAGGCCAAGAGTTGCGATGGCGGCGACAATAAACACTGCCGCATAGCCCGCCATATGCAGGATGGACCCAAAGGCCAAGGCGCCCATGCTCTGGCCAAAAAACAGCGCCATGGCGAAGGCGGCAACGGCGGTGCCGCGCGCTTCCGGCAGGGCTTCGGTTGCGCGCGCCTGCAAGACACCATGCAGCATATAGAAGGCAAGGCCCAACCAGAATTGCATCGCCGCCACGACCAGCCCATTCGGTGCGAAGGCCGTTCCCAGCAACCCGGCAGCCAGCAGCACGCCGCCCAAGGTCAGCAAGCGCGTCTCCCCAAACCGCGCCACCAGGGTTTTCGCAAGCCGCGTATAGGTGAAGGCACCGAGCCCGAAGCCCGCCACCACCAGCCCCGCCATGGCCGGTGAATAGCCGAAGCTTTCAATCAGCAGCGAACCCGTGAGCGGAAAGGCGCCGCCAAATAGCACTGCGCCATCAATGAAGGCTGCCACCATCAGCCTTTGCCCGGCAGGGCGGGAGAATAGCGTCAGATAGGGCCGGAAACTGCCGCGAAAACCACGCCCGGCCTCAGACGCTGGCGCCTGCCAAAGCTCGGCCCCCAACCGCCGCCCGAGCAGCACCGAAACAACCAAGGCCAGCAAGGCGAGTACGATGAAGGAAGCGCGCCAACCCGCCAAATCCGCCAGCACGCCGGAAAGCGGCCCGACCAGCAATTGCGCCATCACCATGCCGGTCAAAAACCGCCCGATGGTCGCCTGCCTCTCGGCGTAAGGCACCGCATCGCCAATCCAGGCGAGGGCGAGGGGGATTACCGCGCCCGCCAGCAACCCTGTCAGCGTCCGCAGCGCCACCATGGCCGAAAGATCCCAGGCAAGCGTGCAGGCGGCCAGGCCGAAGCCATAAAGCAGCAGCGCAAACCAGGCGACGCGGAGCTTGCCATAGCGATCACCGAGCGGCCCGATCACCAACTGCCCCGCGCCATAAGCAATCGAAAACCCAGCCAGCACCGGCGCCGCCCCCGCCACCGTCACGCCGAAATCCGAAGCGAGCAGAGGCAGCAAGGGATCGAGCATGCGTATGCCTCCCCCGGTCGCGAAAGCAGCCAGGGCGAGCAGCGGCAATATGGAAAGATCGGTCTTCAAGCCCCCGGAATGGGCGCCGGGGCCAG
>JBIKWX010000386.1:0-2649 GCA_044356095.1 Roseomonas sp. | reverse complement strand
CAGTACCAAAAATTTTTGCAAGCGGCTCGACAAAGCGCCAGCGAGCCGCAAGGCCGCGCAGCTCCGCCTCAGTCAGCTCGGGCACCGCCAGCGCGCGCAAATCCTCCATGTCAGGCAATGGCGGCATGCGACGTGCCAGCCCATCCAGCGCCTGGCGATCCAGGGCGCTTGTTGCTTCCCGCAGGATGGCTGGGGTAGCCGGCTTGTCGCCGGCCAGTGTGCGGGCGAGCGCGGCAGCGCGCAGGATGCGCCCACTCGCCATGCGCGGCCCGGCCTCGGCAGTCTCGCCACCAAGGCCGCGCGCCCAAAGCGCGCTGCGCAAGGCCGCATGTGGCAGCGGCAGCGTCACCGTCAGGGCCTGGGCGTCGCCGGACAAGGCAATGTGACCTTGGCCGCCAAGGGCAACACCAAGCGGATGGATCAGCGCTGGCGCCGGCGGAATCTGCACCACGGCGCATGTGGCTGGCGCAGCCAGTAACCGCGGCATGGCGCCAAGCAGCGTCGCAATGGCACCCGCCTGCCGCCAGCGCGCTTCGCCACCAAGGCCCGGCATCGGCAGGTCAAGCACACCAAGCCCAAGCGCACGCGCCACCGCTGCCAGCACGGTGCGCCGCCCATTGAAGGGAACACCGCGCACCAGCAAAGCTTGAACGCCCCCGCTGGCGAGGAGCGGCAGCGCGCGGTCAACTGCGACGCGCGCCTCATCCGGGATCAGCAGCGCCTCCAGCGATTGCGCCGTTTCGGCTGGCTGAAAGGCCAATGCCTCGCCCTCTGGCGGTTCACCGCGCAGCGCGGGCCAGATTTCGGCTGGCGGCACCAGCGCGCGCTCGGCACGGCTGGGCGCATCGTCCGACCAGTCAAGGAGACCAAGCGCCCGCAGCCGCCCGAGCAGCGCGCCGCTGGAAGTGCCTGGTGAAAGCAATTCGGGGACCAGCGCGGGGGTAACCCGCCGCAGCCCCGGCGCTCCCTGAAGCGCCTCCAGCATGCCGCCGAAGCGCGTATCCTCATCCGGCAAGCCGCAGGTGGCGATCAGTACCAGCGCCTCATCCGCAAGGCCGGTGGCACGTTGCAGGCGGCGCAATGGCAGCGTGTCTGGCGCGTCGCGCGCAAAGGCGCGGATGCCGGCATCCCATCGATCTTGTGCTGCCTCCAGCGTCGCACCATCCAGGCCGCGCGTCGCGATCTGATCAAGGTAGCCGGCCAGAAAAGGGAAGCGCTCCAGCACTGCCTCGGCTGAACCTGCGGCGCGCAAGGCAAGGCCCGCCAGACGCAACACTCCTGCCAGTTGGAACAGGATCAAGTGCTGCGCCGCGTCGCGCGGAATATCCTCCATGGGTCGCGGCACATCCGAAATCCCTCCAGGCGGCTTCACGGCGATTTCTCCGTCACGGAAAACTCAAAGCGTATGTCCAAGCCTGCGGCGGGAATCCAACCAGGGTCGCGATCCAGCCCGGCGCGCCGCAACGCGATCGGGTGCGCTGCAAGGTCAAAATCCGCCGTGAGAGAGGTCGCGGTGACCCGAATACGTGCCGGCCGTGCCATAAGCCAGCCGAGCGCCTGCCGCGCCGGCACGCCCATCGCCGCTTCGATCCTTTTGGCCAGCACTGCAGACATGGCGTCCTGCCATCCCTTAAGCGTCGCGACCGAGGCCGCCGGCGGCGCCACCATGCGCTGGGGCCGCCGGCGCAGGCGGCAGTGCGCCAGCGCCGCTTTTGCCCGGCTGGCCGGCACATCGACCACCGGGATGCCCACCGGGTGAAGCAAGCGCACCCGCCCGCCAGCCCGGTGCATGCGCCATGGCCCAGCGCAGCGCAGGCCCAATATCCAGCCTGGCGCGGCCAGCCACTCACGCGGAGGATGGAAGCCCTGCCCTGGCCGCTGGCTCGCCGCGCGCCCCGCCAGCCGTGCCAGCAGCGCCCATATGGGGTCCGCGCGTAATCTGGCCCCGCACGCCTGCGCGCCAAGCAAGGCAAGCAGATCCCAAGGCGACAGTGGCAGGCGGGCAGCCCGCGGCGCCGTGAAATCCCCATAAAGCCGCATGCTCAGAAAGGCGTTCAACAGGAACAGCAACCCGCCAAAGCGGGTCTCAAGCACCCATTCAGGCATAGGGGCAGGCAGGGGCAAATCGGGCTCAATCCGGGAAGGGAATGGCGTTGCCATCGGGCTGGCCGGCTCGTCCAAAGGCACAGTAACGCCTGGCATCGGCGCGGCGGGGACGGCTAATGGCGGCGCTGGCGCCGCGAAGCCCTTGGCGGATAACTCAGGCGGCGATTGCGCCTGCTGGCCATTGGGCTGCGTCGGCGCCAGCTTGTCGGTCTTCCCAGCCGCAGCGGACCTGGGCGAAGCATCGCCAAATGCTACCGCCCCCGCTTCACCATCCGCCGCCGCGATGCTGCGCGCGATATCTTGGGCGGCGCGCGGCTCTCGCGCCAGCACAAGCGACAGGACCAGCAGCCGCCATGGCGCGTGACCGCGCGGCAGCATGCTTGCCTCGGGGGCCAGTTCCCGCCAAGGCTCAGCCACAAGAGCCGGTTGGGTCCTTGGCACCCCCCAGCCCCCGCTGAGCTGGCCCGCAGGGCGAGCCATTCCATACCATGCCGGCTTTTCGCTGAGCGCCTTCAGCGTTGCACGCTCATCTGCCGCTGGCAG
>JBIKWX010000387.1:0-2649 GCA_044356095.1 Roseomonas sp. | reverse complement strand
CATAGGTAATCACCTCATCACCGCGCCTGATCACGCTGCCATTGGGCAGTTTCACATGATGCGCGCCAACGGGTGTCGCCACGTCGCTATTGACGCCTTCATGCACCACGGAAATCTTGCGGCGGAATACTTCCGGATAGCGGCCACGCTGAAAATGTGTGGGGCTCACACCCCAATCCATCGCCTCAAGCGCCGGGGTTTGCGGCAAGTTGAGCAATCGCGTGCGCGCTGCCTCATCCAATTCCACCTTATGCGCCGGGTTGAAGCCGACATCGCCGCCTGAGGTGGTGAAGTGGAATTCGCAATAGTGCAGCAGCTTCGCATTGGGGAAGATATCGGGCAGGAACATGCCTTCCCCCCAGCCTGGATGGCAGCAGATGATATCCGGGCGGAAGCCTTTGCTCCGCAGATCAACCAAGGCCCGCGCGACATTTTGCGCACGCCGCACGGCGGCTTCCATGCTGCGCAAATAGTGATGCGTCTTGTCCCCCGCGCCTTGCGGTTCCGGGTAGCGGATATGGGTGACGCCAGGCAGGGCGATATTCTCCCGCTCCCCAAGGCCAATCACCCGCGCGCCGGGACGCGCAGCAATCACCGGCGCCAAATGGCGGTATTGGCCGGGGAAATTCTGGTGAATGAAGAGCGCCTGAACCAAGCCAACCCATCCTGCAATGACCCGCCGCTAAATCCGCCATTTGCCGGATGGGCGCAATTGCCCCCTTGGCGCGGCGGCGCGAAGGCCGGAGAATGGCCCCCAACCAGGAAAGAGAGACACCCATGACATTCGATTTCACCGGCAAGAAGGTTTTGGTCGCGGGCGGCAGCCGCGGCATTGGGCGTTCCATTGCGCTGGGCTTTGCCGCCGGCGGGGCCGCGGTTTCCATCTGCGCGCGGGGCGCCGCAGGGCTGGAAGCCACGCGGGCCGAAATCGCTGCTCATGGCGTCAAAGCCCATGCGCAGCCGGCGGACCTGGCCAAGCAGGCGCAAATCGAAGCCTGGGTGGCCGCCGCCGCCGCAGCGCTCGGCGGTGTGGATGTGCTGGTGAATAATGCCTCGGGCTTTGGCATGGCCGATACGGAAGAAGGCTGGCAGAAAAGCCTGGATGTGGATGTGATGGCGACGGTGCGTGCCTCCCGCGCAGCACTCCCGTTCCTGAAGGCGGCCAAGGGGTGCATTGTGAATACCACCTCCATCTCTGGGCTTGGGCCATCGGTGCGCACGCCGGCCTATGCGGCGGTGAAGGCGCTGGTGATCAATTATACGGCATCGCAGGCGGCGGGCCTCGCCAAGGATGGGATTCGCGTGAATGCCATAGCGCCCGGTTCCATCGAATTCCCGGGCGGCATGTGGGAAGAACGCAAAACGACCGACCCCACGCTCTACGGGCGCATCCTGGCCAGCATCCCCTTCGGCCGCTACGGCACGCCGGAGGAAGTGGCCAATGCGGCGCTATTCCTGGCATCCCCCTTGGCGGGTTGGATCACGGGGCAGACCATTGTGGTGGATGGCGGCCAGACGCTCAGTTGAGGGATGATCCATCGGGTGAATTAAAAACTTCAAAATTATGAGTTGGACAGCTTGCCGGGGCTGGCTTAGTCACTCCGGCAGAGTGCCAGAGGGGTCTGTGAAGGGCCGCCTCAGGTGCCATATCAAAGGGGCGGGCTTCGCCCCCGACCATAGCCAGTAGCGGAGAGAGACATGGACACGAACCAAAGCATGGGCAAATGCCCGGTGATGCATGGCAAGCCAACCGCGGCGCGGTTCAGCACCCGGGCCAATAATGATTGGTGGCCCAATCAGTTGAACCTGCGCATCTTGAGCCAGCAATCCGCCAAATCCAACCCGATGGATGCGGGCTTCAGCTATACCGAAGCCTTCAAGAAGCTCGACCTGCAAGCGCTGAAGAATGACATTTTCGCGCTGATGACCGTGTCGCAGCCCTGGTGGCCGGCGGATTACGGGCATTACGGGCCGTTCTTTGTGCGTATGGCTTGGCATGCTGCCGGCACCTATCGCACCGCCGATGGCCGGGGTGGCGCTTCCACGGGTGCGCATCGCTTCGCGCCGGAAAACTCCTGGCCCGATAACGGCAATCTCGACAAGGCGCGCCGCCTGCTGTGGCCGGTGAAGCAGAAATACGGCAATAAGATTTCTTGGGCTGATCTGTTCATTCTGGCCGGCAATTGCGCCATCGAATCCATGGGCCTGAAGCCGTTTGGCTTTGGTGGTGGGCGCGTGGACATCTGGGAACCGGAACAGGATATCTATTGGGGCACCGAAGAAACCTGGCTGGATGACAAGCGCTATACGGGCGACCGCATCCTGGAAAACCCGCTGGCTGCCGTGCAAATGGGTCTGATTTACGTCAACCCGGAAGGCCCGAATGGCAAGCCGGACCCGCTCGCCTCTGGTCGCGACATTCGTGAAACCTTCGCCCGCATGGCGATGAATGACGAAGAAACCGTGGCCCTGGTCGCCGGTGGCCATACTTTCGGCAAGTGCCATGGCGCCGGCCCCGCGAGCAATGTGGGCCCGGAGCCGGAAGCGGCGCCTCTGGAACAGATGGGCTTTGGCTGGAAGAACAGCTTCGGCACCGGCATGGGTGGCGATGCCATCACCAGCGGCATTGAAGGTGCTTGGACCACCAAC
>JBIKWX010000125.1:0-9633 GCA_044356095.1 Roseomonas sp. | reverse complement strand
AGGTTCGCATACTTTCGGGACGCAATATCATGGGTGTCATAAATAATGCGATCCGCTTAATTCGGCAGCAGAGGTTCGCGGAAATTCGCCTGATTTTGATGAGGACCCACCGCGATTCAAAAAAATCTGGTAGCTATGTTGAATGGATCAAGGAAATCGAGCCTAACTTATTGGCCGCCTTGCCGTCCACTGCAAAGACAAAGTTGGAGACAGATCCGCCGATCATTTCAGTGCTTATGAGCACCTATAACACACCGGCATCTTTCTTGCGTATCGCAATTGAAAGTGTGTTGGGCCAATCCTATCGACACTGGGAATTGTGCATTGTGGACGACCGGTCGATTGATGAATCAGTACGCACCGTAATTAAGGCATATGCGAGTAGAGATGACCGAATTAAGGTACATTTTCGGCAACAGAATGGTCATATTTCTACGAGTTTAAATACAGCAATTGGCATGGCCTCTGGCGACTTCATGACTGTGCTTGATCATGACGACTGCCTCGCAACCAGGGCTTTGGAATGGATCGCCTGTACCATCATTGAGCACCCCAAAGTGGACTATATATACAGTGATGAAGATAAGATTTCTGCTGATGGCGAGAGATTCGATCCTGTCTTCAAGCCGGACTGGTCTCCGGAATGTATGTTGTCGTCGATGTACACATGCCACATGAGCGTTTTCCGCACTTCGCTGGTTAAAAGCTTGGGCGGGTTCAGGAGTGCCTTTGACGGGGCACAGGATTACGATTTGGCGCTTCGTGTGATTGCTCGTACGGATCGGATAATCCATATTCCCCATGTTCTATATCATTGGCGGGTTTGGGCCAACTCCACGGCAATGTCACTGGACGCCAAGCCCTATGCATATCAAAAACAACGAGAGGCACTGACTGAATTTTTACGGGAGTCAGATGAATCCTTCAAAATCCTAGATCATCCTCTTTCTGTATTTCATCGTGTGATATTTCAACCTAAGCGCCAATCCCTGGTGTCAATCATTATTCCCACCGCCAATGGAAAGATTGATTTGACACCGGATTCGCAGCGCCACATAGACGCCCTGGTCAAATCTATCAAGGAAAACACAAGCTACAAATTTTATGAGATAATTATTGTCCACAACGGCGATTTGACGCAAGAGCAAATTTCTCGGTTCCAAGATGACCCTACGATCAGTCTTGTGCCCTATTCCGAAAGTATTTTTTCGCTCTCGCGTAAAATTAATATTGGCGTTGCTGCCTCAAGAGGAGAGTTTATACTTCTGTTAAATGACGACGTTCGAATAATCACGTGCGATTGGTTGGAACTCATGCTTGGCATGGCGCAGCGCCCCAGAGTTGGCGCTGTAGGCGCAAGGCTGCTGTTTCCCAACGATACTATTCAACACGCTGGTGTAACTGTACTAGACGGAATGCCTGGTCATCCTTTCTACGGTGAACCAAAATACGCGTTGGGCTATGGTTCAGCGTTACAGGTTGATAAAAACTATATTGCTGTCACGGGCGCCTGCCAAATGACGCCACGAGCTTTGTTCATTGAATTGGGTGGGTACAGTGGAGAATTCCCACTGAATTACAATGACGTGGAATATTGTATGCGGTTATATCGGAGGGGGTATCGAATGGTTAGTATGGCTAATGTTCTTCTTTATCATTATGAAGGCGTTTCAAAAGAAGGTGGACGAGGGGTCAGTGACAAGGAACTCTCAAAGTTTCTGGACGTGTGGAATGCGTCATTCGATCGCGATCCCTACTACTCGCCCAATCTGAGCCAGACCGAAAATTTCGAGCCTCCCTGGTAAGACCGCGCGCTAATCGCCTCTCCAACTATTGAATTTCGTACCCCGGCCATAGCGAAGATTTTTGGGCGCAATCCTGGTCACTTGACGCTACGATGACGGAGAAGGGGGCGCGATTACCCCATCCCCCACAATCCGCCCCGCCTCCAGCCTTATCACCCGATTGCACCACCGCTTCACCACATTCATATCATGGGTCGCAATCACCAAGATCTCGGACGCCTTGATCAATTGCTCAAGCCGGGTTTCCGCCTTGGCCATGAAGTCCGCGTCTCCCGCGCTAAACCACTCATCCATCAACAAAATCTGCGGCTGAACGGCGGTTGCCAGCGCAAAGGCCAGGCGGATGGACATGCCGGCAGAATAGCCATGAATGGGCACATCCAAAAACTCTCCCAGGCCGGAAAATTCGCCTGCTTCCGCTTCAAGCGCGGCGGTTTCTTCGGCATTCAAGCCGCGATACAGGGCGCGGAGGCGTATATTCTCCCGCCCGGTCGAAAGAATATCCATGCCGGCAGCGGGGTCAATCAGGCTGCCGATTTCGCCTTCAACGGTCAGGCGCCCGCCAACGGGCTCATAAATGCCAGCCAGGGTGCGTAGCAACGTGGATTTCCCCGCGCCATTATGGCCAACCAGCGCCACCCGTTCCCCGCTTTCAATGGTGAAGCTCAAGTCTGAAAGTGCGGAAACGACCACACGATTCTGGGCATCCGCCTTCACCCGGCGGCTGGCTGCGCCCAGTAGGCGCTTTTTCATGCTGCGGGCGCCAAAGTGATACAAGGGGAATTCAATGCGCAGCCCCTCGGCGCAAATGCGTGCCATGGCGTCAGACCCAGAATGCAATGCGTGAACGGAAGCGCGTGAATAAAAAGCCGGCCAAGACCACATGGACCGCCGTGTAGAATATCGCCGCCAGCCAGGCCAAAAGCGGTCCGCCCCCTTCCAGCAAGGGGCCGCGCACAGTCTCAAGCAGTGCATAGAAGGGGTTGAAGGCCATCCAGACCATGGCATCCCCCAGAAGCTCCGGCTTCCAAATGATTGGCGTTACAAAGAAGGCAAGTTGTACGGCGTTGGCGACAATGGGTGGAATATCGCGGAAGCGGGCACAAATCATGCCAAGAAGCAGCCCGCCGGCCACCATATTGATGCAAATCAGCACCAAGCCAGGGATCGCCAGGAATGCCTCGGGCCCCGGCACCTGGCCAAAAATCAGAAAGACGATGGGAATGAGCGGCAGGGAATGGGCCGCCACGAAACTATTGCGAAAGGCCACACGCAGCGCATGCAAGGTGTAAGGCAGGCGCATCTGGCGGATCACGCCCTCGGCCGAGGTCAGTGTGGCGCAGCTATCATTGATGAAGCCTGCCATCCATTGCCAAACAATCAGGCTCACGGCCAGATGAGGTAGGTATTCTGAAAGCTTGAGCTTGAATAAGGCGCCGTAAAGCAGCCCAAGTCCAATCAGCATGATCAAGCTTGAAAGCGACATCCAAAGCGGCCCCAGGACCGAACCACGGTAGCGATTGCGCAGGTCAAGCCGTGCGAGCGCAAACGCCAGCCGCCACTGCGATAGGCCATCTCTCAGATCGGCCAGCGCCCTTTCAGTGTGGCGCGGATTGGCTGCGTCAATGGATCGGTAGTGTTTTGGCTTTGGCATGGATAATGCGCACATGAATTTTGGCTAGCACAACAGCCCACAAGATACCACTCGCGGTGACCTCATAGCCGACAAGGAGACGCGCCCAGGGGCGACCATTACCCGGTGCCTAGTGAAAAGAGTCGAGGCCCTGAAGGCCAATTGATCGCGATAGCGCCTACCCGGCCGAAGTTTTCCATTGCGGGGGAGCTACTCGCTGCTCCCCCCACGCCGCCGGCACCCCCTCCAGCAGCCGGGGCAGCGTCACTTCCTCCGGCTGCCGCCCATTCAGAATCGCCCCGACCAAATCCGGCGCCAGCAACGTGAGCCGCAGCAGGGTGCCGAGATACCCCCGCTCGATCTTCTCCCCCGTCGCCATGTCGCTGATGCTGGCGTAACGCCCCTCGTCCAATAGCTTCTGGTAGCGGAAGGCGCGCGCCAGCGCCCTGGTCGGCACCGAGACCGCCGCGCATATCCGGCGCGAAGCTGTCGAGCGCGGCTGGCACCCGGACCAAGCACGCCGGTCCTTGTTCGACGCCATGGTGAAAAGCGCCCCACCGCCTGCTGTTCCTGCGCGCCCGTAAACCGGGCCGGGCCATGACTCGCCATCCGAAATCCTTGACGCCATGGCGGAAGCCTTGGCCGCGCGCAGCATGCCTGGCTATCAGCCGCAGGGCACGGGGCGGCATGCCGAATTCATGGGCTGGCGGCCAGCGGACATGATCGGCGAATTGCTGAGGGTCCGCGGTGAACGCAATGTGCCGCGCAACCTGACACTACTCGCTGAGCGCGCCTTCCACACCACCTCCGACTTTCCCCTGCTGCTCTCGGCAGCGGCGAACAAGATGCTGCTGGCAGCCTATCAGCCTGCCGCACCAAGCTATCGCCAGATTTTCCTTCGCCGCGATTTCCGCGACTTCAAGCCGCACCGTCATCTGCGTATCGGTGATTTCCCGACGCTGATGCCGCTGATGGAGAATGGCGAAATCCAGGCCGGCACCATGTCGGAAAGCCAGGAAATCGTCCTGCTGCAAACCTTCGCGCGGCGTATCCGCGTGACGCGGCCCATGCTGGTGAATGATGACCTCGGCGCCTTCACGGATTTCGCCGCCGCGATTGGCCGGCGCGTGGCGGATTTCGAGAATGCCACCGCCTATGCGCTGCTCAACCAGGCCAATGGTGATGGCCCGACACTGACGAATGGGCCAGCGGCGGTCTTCGGCACGGCGGCGGCGCGCGCCAATAAGGCGGCGGCGGGGACTGCCTTGGACATCACCAACCTCGCCGGCGGGCGCGCTGCGATCCTCCGGCAAAAGACGCTGGATGCCGAAGCGATCCTCCTGGTATGTTGCGCAATTAGATACATTGCGATTGCGCCTGGTGAAGATTGCAACGCAGGTGGTCAGCAGGAAAAGCCGCATCCTGCTGCATATGCCAAGCGCTTGTCCCGATCGGTCTGTGCTGCGCATGGCGCTTGGGCGCCTGCCGCGCCTGACCTGTTGACATAAGGGGCGGATGCCCCAGCGCAAACCACAGAAACCTCAACCAACAAACCCCGCGATACGCAACACAAAACCGGAAAGGCCGTCCGGGAGTGAAGCCGCGTCAGCAATACGCCTCAGCAGAAAATGGAGGCAGACAATCAACAAGGCGCAGGGGATCGTGAATAATGCGGGCTAAGCCGGGCCCCATCGACGATCTCGCGTGAATTGGTACGCAACGCAGCAACCCGGGGCGGTGGCTTTGAGTATCGCGCCACAACGGCGCGATGGCATGCGGAACGCGCTGCCCGTCGCCCCAAGGTAGCGAAGCTGGCGTCAAACGAAGCGTTGCGCCTTTATTTTCAGGATCGCCTGGCCGGGCTGATAAGCCATCCAGATGGGAAGACGATAAAAGGGCCGAAGGTTGTATGGTGTCCCGCGTCAGCGCGTATGGGACCAAATTGGCGATTTGAGTAACGGAGGATTTCTGGCTCATCGTAACCCCAAGGAGAGTGAAGATGAGCCAGAAATCCGCTGGCCTGCCCACGCGGGTGTCAGCCGAAAAGCTGGTCCGCGATATTCGCCGCGCCACGCGCAAGCACCATTCGGCCGAGGACAAGATCCGCATCGTCCTGGAAGGGCTTCGCGGCGAGGGTAGCATCGCCGCCCTATGCCGCCGCGAAGCCATCGCCGAGAGCCTGTACTACGCCTGGTCGAAGGAGTTTCTGGGTGAGGCGTTGGCGCGCCACGGGTTCAAGCGCCACGCCGAACGGTAAGCGCCGCCTGGCCGGTGACACGGCCCGCGCCGGCTCTCTCACGCCTTCTTTCCGGTCCTGCCGGTGCGGAGCTGCGGCGGCACCGCGCCGCGTCCTTGCCCGGGCGGGTCGCCCGGATCAGCATCGCTTGGGCCAAGCTGCCGCCCACCGCCACGCCCCCGGCCCGGCATATCGCCGGGGTCCGCATCAGTCACACCATTGCCGCCACGGCCCCGGCCTGGCTCGTCACCCGGATCGGCATCGGTCGCCCCAAGCGAGCGCCCGCCACCAGCAACCCCACGGCCATTGCCTGGTTCATCACTGGGGTCGGCATCTGTCTCACCGCTGCGGCGGGGTTCTGGCGGCGACCCGTTCTTGCCCGGCAATTCAGGTTCCGCTGTCGGCGGCCCCTTCCGCCCCTGCGCCAAGGCGCCAGCCACAGGTACAGCAAGCCCAGTCCCGGCCAGGCGCAACACCAGCAAACGGCGCCGCAAGGGCGAATCGGGGGGGTGGGACACAAGGCTCTCCTTACTCAAGCCCGGTGCATCTGGGGCTGCGGGCGGGCGGTTCCAATGCCAAAGACGCATAGCGCGATTCGGCTTCATGGTTGATCGCCGCGCAAGCTGTGGCTGAGCGCGGCGTAAGTTTTTCAGTATCGGCGTGAAGCATGAAGCCTTTCCTGATCCGCGACAGCAAAGCTGGCGATATCCTCATGATCGCCACTCGTTACACCCATGGGGCGCTCATGGTCCGGCGCGTCTTAGTACAGCAATCGGACCGCAGCGTCCGCCCAGACCAGGCCGGCTGCATGATCGGCAATTTATTTCTTGCCGGCGCCGGCCCCAATCAACCCCGCGCCGCGTCCAGATGCGCGCGCAGCCGTCTGAGATGCGGCAGTATTTCGGCGATCTCAGCCTCGGACAGCACCCCGCCTATGGCGGCCATCTGTGGCCCGACGGCGGCGATGGCGCGTTCACGCATGGCGCGCCCGGCATCGGTCAGAAAGACGCGCTTGCCCCGCCCATCTTTTGGGTCCCCTTCCACTCGGATCAGGCCGCGTGCTTCCAGCCGATGCAGGGTATTGGTCATCGCTGCCTTGGCCGTCTGAAAGGCGCGCGCCAGGGCGCCTGGTGACGCGCCATCCCCGCGCCGCACAAGGTGATTGAGCACGGCAAAATGCGGCTGCCGGAGCCTATCCGGCAACGCGCGTTCCAGGGCATTGCGGGCCAACTGCTCAATGATCGCAATCTCATTGAGCAATTGGAAGGTGGGCGGGTCGGTTGGGGTCACCCGCGCAGTATACGCGATTCCGCCGGCCAGCGTAGAGCGGTCCGGATGCCCGGCGATGCCGGATGGCCGAGCCGCCCGAACATTTGCAGCCTCTCACCCGCTGCCACACTCGTCGCGCGGCGCATCGCCTCATGCAGCGGCTCCATTTCCGGGAATTCCTGCAGCGTCTGGCTCAATGGCTGGATGCCGAGGCCGGCAGCATTCGCCGCCAGATCAAGCCGCAGCCAATCGCGCCCGGCCTCAAGCTGCGCCACGCGTCCATTGCCTGGGGTCGTGGTCCAGACGAAGCAGGGCGAAGCAGCAATGACCGAAAGCGTTGATTGCATCATCATCCCGAAGGCCTGGCCGTTGCGGTCCGTGAAGGCTGCGCGGGTCAACTGCCCACGGGCAACCAATTCTTCGACCTGCGGTCCGCCAATGCCGATTCCATCCGGGTTCGCCGCCATCTCCGCGCGCCCTAGGCGAAACAGGTCAACGCTTTCCTGCAGCGTATGCGGCGTGCCGGCCTCAACGCGGAAGCCCTCCTGCGCCAGGTCACGCAATGCCGCAACGCGCGCCGGGTCGGTCGTGAAACCGAGGCGCTTTGGATCAGCGAGCGCGGCGGCGAGCGGCGCCGGGTCCGGCACCCGCGCCAAATCATAGGGCTGCTTGGCCGAACGACGCGTGGGCGCCGCAGCAAAGAGCGGATCGGCCCTGCCTGTGCCGGGGCGGAGCGTGATCGCCGCGATTGGCCGCTGATCAAGCCGCCGGCCCGGCAGCCCTTCAGGGAATAGGGCGATGTCGGCGCCGATGCCTTCCTGCGCCAGCGCCATCCGATAAAGCTCAAGGAAACCGCCAAGGCCGATCACGATTTGCCGATCAAAGGGATCGGTTGCGGGCAGGCGGCGTTCCAGATCGCAACGGAGCAGGACACGATCAGCGCCCGCCAACTGCACCAGCCAGGGCTGAAGATTATGCGGGTTTGGGGCGCGGATGGCATGCCCGGCGGCACGAATGCGCGGATCGGCATGGCGCGTCGCCGGATCGCCTTCGGGCGCGGGCTGGGCCTTCGCCATGCGCAGCATGCCATCTGACAGGACAAGCATGGCGCCGGCGGCGGTGAGGATTTGGCGTCTTTGAATTGTCATGGGGCAAGAGGCCTTTGGAAATGGTCGAACGGTATTGTTCGATCTCGAACAAGATAGTATAATGTCGAACTATGTGCAAGATTAAAATCGGCCCCACCCTTCCGAGCGAGGCGCGGCTCAGACCATGGCCAGCTTTGCGAAAAGGATCACACATGAATGTTAAAAGTGTTGACTTAGCCCGCCACAACCCTAAAGTGATCACTGTTCACTTTGGGCCAAGTTGCAACTCACCGCCACGTGAAAGGGAGTTCACCCCATGACCAGCATCGTCCAACCCCCACGAGCGCAAACCCTTGGCGGCAAGCTCCTCACCATGGTTGCCAGCCAACCCGCTGTACCCAAAGTTGGTACTGGCCGCCGCGTGATCACGCCGGCTGGAGAGTTGGCGGTGCGGGAAGCCGGCCAGGGCACCGTTCCCCTGCTGCTTTGGCACGGCCTTTACGCCGAGGCTTCGGTGTTCGATCCCCTGGTGAAGCACCTTGCGCCGGATTATCGGCTGCTTCTGATCAGCGCCCCGGGCCATGGCGAGAGCGGCCCGCCAGTATTGCCGCTCAGCAGTGCAATGAGCGGCGCGGCGCTGCTTGCGGTGCTGGATGCCTTCGGCCTTGAACGTGCTGCGGTAATCGGCTGTTCCTGGGGCGGGATTGCCGGCTTGCAGGCGGCTTTGCAGGCGCCGCGTCGTATCTCGGCCGTGGCGGCCTTCAATACACCCTTCGGTCCGGGTACAAGCGATTTCGGTACGCGCAGCATCGTTTGGCTGACGGGCTTGCTTGGCAATACGGCGTTCTTCGGGCGCCGCGTCGCCTCTGGTTTTTTCAGCCGGCGCAGCCGTGCGCAGAATCCGGAAATCGTCGAAGAGTTTGTGGCGGCCTTCCCCGCGCGCGCGCCGCGCATGCTGCAGGCAGCCGCGCGGGCGGTGCTCATCGAACGTGAGTCGCTGCTCCCGCTGCTGCCAAAGCTCGAAGTGCCGGTCCTGGTGGTGTCGGGCGCCGAGGATACGCGTTACCCTCCGGCGGAGACGCGGGAAATTGCGCGCCGCATTCCCAAGGCGCGTTTCTTCACCGTGGAGGATTCGGCGCATCTGACACCGCTTGAACAGCCGGAAATCACCGCCCGGCTGGTGCGTGAATTGGTGCCGCCGCAGTAGCAGCGGCGGTGCGGGCCGGAAACCGAAGGGGGGATGCAGGGGCATGTCTGTTCCGCGTGACGCCCGCAAGCCGCTGCGCTTTCTCCCGCTTGGGTGGCGTGCTGCGCGCGATCATCAGGGCATTCGGCGCAGACTGGTGGCGGCCACATGTTGAAGAACGCAGGGCAGTTGATGCTTACGGGAAGCGATTATTTCAATGCGAGAATAATACGGTCAACTATATCGAGCGCGAGATCAGAGACCGGCATCAGCGCGTCCGGGACCCGGCCGTTTCTCAGGGCTGCCGCACCGTGAATGGCACTCCAGGCGAACAGCGCATTCTGTTCATTGGGCTCAGCGGTGATCACGCCCTTTTGGCGCAGCCCCATGAGCGCCACCAGCAGAAATTCGTAGCT
>JBIKWX010000384.1:0-2659 GCA_044356095.1 Roseomonas sp. | reverse complement strand
CACCCCCCGGCCAGGACCAGGAAAGCGAGACCACCGGCACGGAATGATCCTCAACCAGCCAGGCGGTGAGCCCATGCGCGGTCACGCGCTGAATGGGCAGGCGAAATGGCGTGCTCATGCGCCGGGCAATAGCCAAGCGGCGGTATTGCGCGCGCTTGGCAAAACCGCCCTGGCGGCGGCTTCCACCTGATCGCGCGTCACCGCGCTGATCCGCGCCGGCCAGAATTCCACAGCCTCCAGCGGCAGCCCAATGGCGAGCGTACCGCCCACCATCCTTGGCCCGGCGCCAAAGCCATCCAGTGCCAGCATCGCCCCAGCGGTGAGTTGCCGGATGGACCGCGCCACTTCTGCTTCTGTCGGGCCTTGCTGGATCAGGGTTTCAATCACGCCATTCACGGCCTCTTCCAGCCGTTCTGGCGT
This sequence comes from Roseomonas sp., assembly GCA_044356095.1. GTDB lineage: Bacteria > Pseudomonadota > Alphaproteobacteria > Acetobacterales > Acetobacteraceae > Neoroseomonas. The sequence goes on along the minus strand of JBIKWX010000384.1, from coordinate 2,239 downwards.
CACGCCTGGTCGCGGCATGGCAGACAGATAAAACTCCGTCATCCCTGCCGCATCGCCATCATACCCCGTGCCGGCCGAGACCGCGAGGCCGGTTTCCACCAGCGCCTTATGCAGCCGGCTGCCCTGGCCGCCGCCCAGCAGATGGGACAGCACTTCCAGAGGCAGCGCATGGGCGCGTTCCCCTGCGGTCAGCGAAGGTGCCATCCAGGCTTTCAGAAACAGCGCATCCCGCGTCATCGGATCGCGCCGGATCAGCCTTGGTTCCACCGCCTGCGCCGGCGCTGGCGCACGATCGCGCCTTGCCGCTGCCCGCGCGGGAATGCCCCCATAATGCTGATCAACCAGCCGGCGCACTTCGTCTTCCGGCACGGCGCCGCTTATCACCAGCGTCGCATTGGCCGGCGCATAAAACCGCGCATGGAACCCCGCCAGGTCATCGCGCGTAATGGCGCGGATTTCATCCTCCCAGCCGATGATCGGGCGCCCCGCCCAATGCTGGCGGCCCCAAAGAGCCGCCGTGAACGCCTCCCGGAACCGCGCCCTTGGGTTGGAATCGGTCCTTTGCTGGCGTTCTTCCAGCACCACACCGCGTTCACTTTCCAGGAATTCCTGCGGGATCAGCGCAGCCGCCATGCGGTCCGCCTCCATCTCCAGGATCATGCCAAGGCGGGAAGCCTCCACCGCCTGGTGATAGGCCGTGACATCGCGCGACGTGAAGGCATTGTCATTGCCGCCTTCCCGCGCCACCAAGCGCGAAAAATCGCCAACCCCGATCTTCGGGCTGCCCTTGAACATCATATGTTCCAGGAAATGCGCGACCCCTGACCGGCCCGCCGGGTCTTCCGCACCGCCTGCGGCAAAAAACAGATACTGCGTCACCACCGGCGCGCGGCTGAAGGGGATGAAGGCAACTTCCAGCCCATTGGCCAACCGCCAATGCTGCGCGCCAAACAGCGGCCTTTGCGGCGGCGGCGCGGCGTTTTGCGCAATGGCGGGGGTTGCGGCGCAAAGCGCCGCGGCAGAGGCAAGGGTTTGGCGTCGGGTCAAGCGCATCATGCCCCCAGAAATGGTATCAGACTGGCCAGAAACCAAGCCAACCTTGGGTCAGAGGCCAAGCCTTCTCCAGATGTTCTGCTCCCGCGGCTGCTGGATCGGCGTATCGCCGGCCGTACCCTCAATCCCAAGCGCCGCATTTTCGCGAATCCGCTCCCGCTCACGGGCAGGGTCAACAGCAACCCCAGGCGGCGGAGGATCACGCCAGAAAATCAACCGATCCGCCAAATCACGCGGAGGCCGATCCAGCCGCTGGCTTTCCTCATCCACCTGTCGGCGAATATCGCGCGAAGGCGCCGGGCCAGCGGCCTGCAACAGCGCGATTTCGCCAACACTACCCCCAGCCGCACGCGGCTGCTGACGCGGGTCCCTGAGCGCCAAGGACGGCACCAACACGGCCTCAGCCTCGTCCCGCGCGCTACGCTCCATCGGGCGCACTGCACCCGGACGCGGCGGCGGCAAGCCACCCGCCATATCCGGCGGCATGGAAAGCGGCGCCCTGGTGGTCACGCGGAATTCATCCGGCGCATCGCGGATAAAGCCAAGCGTTCGCGCCGTATTCTCCCCACAGCCGACCAGCAGCAGCAGCGAAACAGCAGGTAAAAAGGTCTTGAGACGCCTCATCATACGCTATCTTTAGGCGCTCGGCGTGGCGGCAACAAGGCATCCAGCAAAAGCGCCCCTACCCCACAGACAATCGCGGCATCCGCCACATTGAACACATACCAATGCCAACCCCAGGCATGGGCATCCACAAAATCCACCACCGCCCCAAAACGCAACCGATCCAATACATTGCCAAAGGCGCCGCCAATCACCGCCCCCAACGCCAAGGCCACCATCCGCCCCTCGGCCCGCGCCAGCCAACGGACCAAAAACACGGCAATCCCGGCGGCCAACGCAGCCAAGACCACGTGATTCCAGGGGCCATCACCGGAAAACAGGCCAAAAGTGACGCCCCGATTCCAGACCATGGTCAGATCAAGGCCAAAAGGGCCCGCCGCAAACAAGGGGATGTTCTGGACCTCAGGCAACAGCAAAACATCCAACACGAACCACTTCGACAATTGGTCGAAAAAGAAAATCAAACCCGCGAAAATCAAACCCAGGCGGAACAAGCCGGGGGCGCTGCCCCCAGACCCCCGCCGGGGAGACAGTGTCTCCCCGGACCCCGCCTTCATTAAAG
>JBIKWX010000124.1:0-9697 GCA_044356095.1 Roseomonas sp. | reverse complement strand
AGAGTTTTCTGCCGCGGGAGCTACGAGGTGGTCAATCCTTTGCATCGCTCTTGCACTTGCAGGATGCGCAGAAGCATAAGTGTGGCCTAGGAGAGGAGGTAAATCGGCCGTCCTAAATGAGAAAGTCCTGAACTTCTGTTAACGCCCCTGCCGCATAGAATCGTCGATTGGGTGACGGCTACCGGCAAGCATGTAAGCGGCGATACATAATGTGTGCAGAAATACTGCTGCACAGAAGCTCTCCACTGGATACTGTGCAAACAAAGTCGAAGTGAACCCGAAACATAATGTGATCTTTGGGACGGCGTTTAGAAACCCACCTAATCTTTTCTGTCACTAAAGCGGCAGCGGAGCCGTCCAGATCTGGTCAAAGTGCCAGCCGCAATATCTCCTCCAAATCCGCCGCACCACGCACGGGGCGGGGATTGGTCGCAATAGGCGCATCGCCAGTCCAGCGCGCGGCAAGGCCCGCGATTTCCGCTTCGGTAATGCCTTGCTGATTCAAGCGTGTGGGCAGGCCAAGCCCCGCGACGAAATCCTCAATCGCTGGGCCGGCTTCGGCACCGCCGAAAATCGCTGCGATATCCGCTTGCCGCGCTGCATTCACCGGCGCATTCCAGCGCATCACCGCATGCAGCATGAGGCAGGAAGTGATGCCATGCGGCACGCCGCGCGCCGCGCCCAGAATATAGCCAAGCCCATGGCTGGCACCGACTGGCACGCCGGCCCAACCGCCTTGTACGGAAAGCCAGGCGGCTTGCTGGCAAAGGGCCCGCGCCCGCAAATCCCCTGCTGCCTGCGCGACACACGGCAAGCTCTCGGCCAGCATCAGCATCGCCTGGCGCGAAACCGCATCCGAAAACGGCGCGGGTTCCAGCGCGCACCAACGCTCTGCCGCGTGATCCAATGCGCGAATGCCCGATGACAGGAAAAGCGCTGCCGGGGTTTCCAAAGTCGCGGCGGGATCAAGCAAAACGGCGCGCGGCACCATCCAGGGATCAAGCGCGCGATATTTCCGCCCCTCACTCAAATCCGTATAGCCGGCATGGGGCGCGAATTCGGCGGCGGAAAGCGTGGTCGGCACCGCGACCAAACGCGGCTGAGGTGCGGCGCCATCCCAGGCGCCCGGCGATGCGCCACGAGACACCGCCGCTTCAATCAGGCCGGAAGCGTCCGTAATGCCGCGCCAGACCGCAAGGCAAGCGACCTTCGCGCCATCAATCACCGAACCGCCACCCAGCGCCACCACCAATTCGGCGCGGCTTTCGCGCAGCAGCATGGCCAGCGCCAGCACATCCTCAACCGGGCTATGCGCGCGCATCGCGGCGGTCTCCGCGACCAGCCGCGCACCCAAGGCTTCCCGCACACTTGCGGCAATGCGGCTTTTCGCCAGGGAACGCGTGGTAACCAGCGCAATCCGAGCCGCGGTGCCAACCTCGCCCGGCAGTGCTTCCGCGACCGAAACATCATGATAAACCCGCGCCTGGGCCGGCCATTGATGCAGCATCGCTTCAGCCCCTACCGCCCGCAAAAAAGCGCGAAAAATCCGGCTTGCGCTTTTCCTGAAATGCCGCGACCGCTTCCGCTGCTTCCGGCCCGCGCAGCAGCGCACCGAAGGCCGCGAACTCCACCTGCATATGTTCCGTAATACGCGTCGCATCGGCGCGCCGGAGCAGCGCCTTGGTCTGTGCCATGGCCGCTGGCGGTTTGGCCGCCAAGGCGCGCGCCTTGGCTTCCGCATGCGCCAGCAATTCGCCTGCCGGCACTACGGCATTGATGATGCCGGCACGCAATGCGACGTTCGGCGCAAAGGCATCCCCCAGCATCAGCAATTCATTGGCAAGCAATTGCCCGCCGCGCATCGGCACCAGCAGGGATGAACCACCTTCCGGGCATAGCCCCAAATCCACGAAAGGCATGCGGAAGATGGCGTTATCCCCCGCATAGACCAGGTCACAATGCAAAAGCAGCGTCGTGCCAATGCCAATCGCATAACCCGCCACCGCCGCCACCACAGGCTTTGGGCATTCGCCAAGCGCCGCCAGCATTTCCCGCGCGGGGGATGGCACCTCCGCCTGCTGTTCGCCACGCGCCCGGAAATCCGCCACATCATTGCCAGAGGTGAAACAGGCATCGCCCCCCGTGATCAGAATGGCGCGAATGGCGGGAGCGGTTGCGGCGTCCCGCAGCGCTGCCGCCATCGCGCTATACATGGCGCGCGTGAGGGCGTTTTTCTTCTCCGGGCGGTTCAGGCGAATGATGCGCAGCCCGGCATCATCGATGATCTCGATTTCGGACATTTGGCGTTCCTCAAACAGAAATGGGCGGGGTGGTGGCAGCGATCCCGGCTGCGATCATGCCCGCTTCAGCAAGTGCGTCAAATCGCCGTATAGCCGCCATCCACCGCCCAGGAGACACCCGTCACAAAGCTTGCTTTCGGGCTGCACAGCCATACCACCGCTTCGGCGATCTCATTTGCCTGGCCCATGCGCGCCATGGGCACGCGCGCCAGAATGCGCTCACCGCGCCGGCGCATCGTCTCCTCGGTCATTGGTGTTTCGATATAGCCAGGGCAGACCGCATTGACGCGGATGTTATCCTCGGCATGGTCAGCGGCGGCTGTCTTCGTGAGGCCCACCACACCATGCTTTGCCGCAACATAGGCAGAGGAACTAGCGGATCCGACCAACCCAAGGATCGAAGCCGTATTGATGATGACGCCGCCCGAACCCTGCGCGCGCATTTGTGCCACTTCATGCCTCAGGCATAGCCAAACGCCAGTCAGATTCACCTCAATCAAGCGGCGCCACGCTTCGGGCGCGACATCCGCGATTTTCTGCCCTCCGGCATTCACCTGATACGGGGCGATGCCAGCATTGTTGAAGGCGCAGTCAAGGCCACCAAAGGCATCCACCGCCGCGGCGATCATGGCTTTTACCGTGTCATCATCCGTGACATCACAGGCAATGGCCATGGCTTGCCCACCCATCGCCTCGATCTCGGTGACGGTGCGTTGCGCGGCCTCCTCCAGAATATCCGCCACCGCCACCCGCGCACCCTCGCGCGCAAAAGCGAGCGCGGTCGCGCGCCCTATGCCAGAGGCGCCGCCAGTCACAAGCGCGCTCTTGCCCTCCAGATTGCGTGTCATTTTTCAGCCTTTCCTGTCTTGCGCCCGCGCTGATCTGTGTTGTCCCGCTGGAAAATGCGGTGCGGCTTCGTGAAAGGTCAGCGGCGTGAAGCTGGTGGGCGAATATGGGGTCATGGTGGCCTCCTGCCCGGCAATGCTCACCCACCGCGCGGGTATCGGCAAGCCCGCCATCCCATGGCATAAAGTACCCGAAAACAAAGGGGAGAGCCCATGTCCAGAAAAACCATGCTGATCACCGGCGCCGGGCGCGGCATTGGCGCGGCCACCGCGCGCATGGCTGCCGCCCGTGGCTATGATTTATGCCTGACCTATCAGCAGGATCGCGCCAGCGCCGAAGCCGTGCAGCGTGATTGCGAAGCGGCGGGGGCAAAAGTGCTGCTGCTGCAAGGTTCGGTCGAGGATGAGGCGCATGCGATTGGCGCCTTTGAAGCCGTCATGAAGCATTTCGGGCGCATTGATGTGCTGGTGAATAACGCCGGCGGCACAGGCCCGCGCGGACGGTTGGAGACCATCACCCATGCCGGCTGGGCCAATACCATGGGCGCCAATGTCACCGGCCTTGCCATGTTCTGCAGGGAAGCGGTCAAGCGCATGTCCACCAAGCAGGGCGGCAAGGGGGGTGCGATTGTGAATGTTTCCTCCCGCGCCTCCGAACTCGGCAGTGCGGGCGAATATGTGCATTACGCGGCGAGCAAGGCGGCGGTGGATACGCTGACCATCGGCCTGGCGCGTGAAGTGGCGCAGGAAGGCATGCGGGTGAATGCGGTCAATCCCGGCCTGATTGAAACGGAAATCCATGCCCGGGGCGGCGCGCCGGATCGGCTTGCGCGGCTTGGGCCGCTGGTGCCGATGGGCCGGCCCGGCAAGCCCGAGGAAGTGGCGGAATGCATCCTGTTCCTCGCCTCAGACGCGGCTTCCTATGTGACGGCGGCCTGCCTGCAGGTGGGCGGCGGGCGCTGATCGCATCATTCCTTAACCGAAAGCGCGTAAACCGGACCTTGTCATGACCGCGAGACGCTTCGACGCAATGGTGATTGGTGGCGGGCTGGTGGGGTCTGCCATTGCCTGGGGCCTCCGGCGCGAAGGGCTATCGGTTGCGCTGCTGGATGAAGGTGACGCTGCCTATCGCGCGAGCCGCGGGAATTTCGGCCTGGTTTGGGTGCAATCCAAGGGGCTCGGCGCGCCCTGGTATCAGCGCTGGACACGGCAATCGGCAGAAAGCTGGGCGGAACTGGCGGATGATCTGGGCAAGCAGACCGGCCTGTCGCTTGGGCTGTCTCAGCCGGGCGGGTTGCATTTGTGCCTTTCCGATCAGGAAATGAAAGACCGTGAAGCCCGTCTGGAACAGATGAAGCGCGAAGCGGGCAATTACGGCTTTGACTATCGCATGCTGGATGCGCGGGAAACGCGTGAGATGCTGCCCGGCCTTGGCCCCGCCGTGGTGGGCGCTTCCTTCACGCCCTATGATGGGCATGTCAGCCCGCTGGCGCTTCTCCGCAGCCTGCATCACGGATTTACCGCGCTTGGCGGGGTTTATCTGCCCAATGTGAAGATCACCGGCATCGCAACGGCGCCGCGCAATTTCCTGCTCGAGTCCAACCTTGGCACCATTCAGGCGGAACGAGCGGTGCTGGCGGCGGGCCTCGGTAATGCCGCGCTTGCCACGCATTTCGGACTGAAGGCGCCGGTCCGCCCGCAACGCGGCCAGGTGCTGGTGACGGAGAGAACGCGCGCAGCCCTGCCCATGCCCACCACCACCATTCGCCAAACCGGTGAAGGCAGCATCATGCTGGGCGACAGCGTGGAGGAGGTGGGGTTTGACACGCGCCAATCCCAGCCGGTCATGGCGGAAATTGCCCATCGCGCGGCGCTCTGTTTTCCCTGGATTGGCAAGCTGAATGTGGTGCGCGCCTGGTCTGCGCTGCGCGTCATGTCGCCCGATGGGCTGCCCATTTATGACCAATCCGAAACCCTGCCCGGCGCCTTCACGGCGAATTGCCATTCCGGTGTGACGCTCGCCGCCGCGCATGGCAAGCTGCTGGCACCCATGATTGCGCGCGGAGAACTTGATCCCTTCCTGGCGCCATTCTCGGCAAAGCGCTTCTGATGTTTCGCACGCGCCCCGATCATCGGCCGGAGACGGTGCAGGTTTTTGTCGAAGGCCGCGCCCTGATGGTGCCGGAAGGCAGCAGCGCCGCCGCTGCCATGCTGATTGCGGGCCTGCCGGCCATGCGTGAAACGCCGGTCTCGGGCAGCCCGCGCCTGGCTTGGTGCATGATGGGCGTTTGCTTCGATTGCCTGGCCGAGATTGACGGTGTCGCGAACCGGCAAGCCTGCATGGTGCCGGTCGCTGCCGGCATGCGCATTGCCCGCCAGCATGGCGCGCGGGAGGTGCCGCGATGAACCTTGTGCCCGTCAAGACAAGCCCAGCGCCAAGCAGGTTTGACCTGGCGATTATTGGTGCCGGGCCGGCTGGTATGGCGGCCGCCATCACCGCGCGGGAATGCGGGCTTTCTGTCCTGGTGCTGGATGAAAACGCGGCACCTGGCGGGCAGGTTTTTCGCGCTGCCGAATTGGCCGGCGCCGATCCTGCCTTGGCGCGTGACATGGCGCCGGGGCTTGATCTGATCGCGCGGTTTCGGGCGCTGGATATCACCTATCGCCCGGGCGCCACGCTTTGGATGCTGGATCCCGATACGGGCACGCTTTCGGTTTCGCGTTTGGGCGAAAGTAGCGATTTCGTCGCCGAGCGTATTCTGCTCGCGACCGGGGCGCAGGAAAGACCCGTGCCCATTCCGGGCTGGACGCTGCCTGGCGTGATGTCAGCCGGGGCAGCGCAGATTGCGCTGAAAACCGCCGGCATGGTGCCATCGGGCAGGGTGGTGCTGGCAGGGCAGGGGCCACTGATGTGGCTGCTCGCCACTCAATTGATCCGCGCAGGCGTGCTGCCGGTGCTCGTCGAAACGCGCACCCAACCCATTCTGCGCACGGCTTTGGAACAGGGCGGGATTTTCAGCGGCTTTGCGCAGCTTGCCAAAGGCATTGGGCTGATCCTGAAGGCGCGTCAGTCCGGCATGCGGGTGATTACGGGGGCGAAGCATTTGCGCGCGGAAGGCAGCCCGCGGGTGCAAGGGCTGCGCTTTGAAGGCGGCTATGAAGCCTGCGATACGCTGCTGCTGCATGAAGGGGTTATTCCTTCCACGCATATTTCCATGGCGATTGGCTTGGAACATGGCTGGGATGCACAACAGCTTTGCTGGCGCCCCAAGCTTGATGTCTTCGGCGCGTCTTCCCATGCGCGGATTGCGGTGGCGGGCGATGGCGCGGTGATTGGTGGCTGGGAAGCCGCCGTTGCGGCGGGGCAATTGGCAGCGCTTGATGCGGGGCTCCGGCTTGGGCGCATTGCGCGCGCCAATCGGGATGCCCGCGCGGAAGTGAGTGCGGCGGCGTTGTTGCAAGCACGCGCGCTGCGCCCCTTTTTGGATGCGCTTTACGCGCCGTCGCAGGAAATCCTGGCGCCGCCTGAGGAATCCACCATCATCTGCCGGTGTGAGGAAGTGACGGCGGGGTCCTTGCGCTGGGCGGCGGCGATTGGCGCAACTGGTCCCAACCAGGCCAAGGCCTATTTGCGCTGCGGTATGGGCCCCTGCCAGGGGCGGCTCTGCGGCCCGACCGTGGCAGCGGTGATTGCGGAAACGCGGAGCGTGCCGGTGGAAGAAGTCGGGCATTTCCGCCCCCGCGCGCCCTATAAGCCGATCACGGTCAATGAATTGGCCGGGGCGCCACAAGGGGCGGATCGGCTTTCCTGACACCATCAAAGAAAATTGCGTGCTGGCCCGCGAAAGCGCTAACAAAACATCATGAGTGGTTCAAAGCGATTCGCGCGCCGTGTTTTCGTGCTGGGTGCTGCCTCGGCGGGGCTTTCGGCAAGCCTGCCGCCGCGCGCCGGCGCTGCTTCCCGCATGGCGCAGGAAAGCCTCGCGCGCCGGCTGGAAGCACTCGCCGAAGATGGGCTTGACCCGCGCCATTATGATCTGCCGGGCGCTGCGTTGATGTCGCGCGCCGAAGCGGCCTTGCGGGATTTGGTGCTGGGCCGTGTGGCGGCGCTGCCAGGGCGCGTGGATATCCGGCGCGATCCCGCGCGGGCCGATTTTCCTGCCTGGCGCGACAGGCTTTATGCCAGCGCCGATCCGGCGCGCGTTCTGGATCAGGCCGCGGCACTCCATCCCGATGCGGCGCCGATCAAGGCGGAACTCGCGCGCTTTCGGGCCATTGCGGCGCGCGGTGGTTGGCCGGCCATTGAAGGCAATCTTGCCAGCACGCTCGAACCGGGCAGCCAGGATGCGGCGCGGGTCGGGCAGCTTCGCGCGCGGCTGGCGGTGCTTGATCCGGAAGTGCTGCGCGGTGCGGCAGCGGAGAGCCCCAGCTACGATGCGCGGCTTGAAGCCTCTGTCCGGCGCTTTCAGGCCGCAGAAGGGCTCGAAGCGGATGGCCGCATCGGGCGCCTTACCTGGGCTGCCTTGAATACACCGGTGGAAGCGAAAATCGGCCAGCTTCGCACCGCGCTTGATATGCGCCGCGGCCTGGCGGCCCTGGCCGAGCGACGCATTGAGGTGAATATCCCGCATTTCCGCCTGCGCCTCACCGATGCCGGGCGCGTGGTGCAGGATATGGCCGTGGTGGTGGGCAGGACAGATCGGCAAACCCCGATGCTCGATGTCCGGCTGGTCGCGGTGCAATTCAACCCGCCCTGGGGCGTGCCGGATCGCAATGCGCGGGAGGATTTGCTGCCCCGCTTCCACCGCGACCCCGCACGCATGCAGGCCATGGGCTATCGGCTTTATCAGCGGATTGATGGCGAGCTTACGGAAGTTGACGCGACCTCGGTGGATTTCAGCGCCTATTCCAAGGACCGCTTCCCCTTCATCATCCGCCAGGATCCCGGTGAGGTGAATGCACTCGGGCGGATCAAATTCGTCATGCCGAACCGCGATGATATTTTCATGCATGACACGCCAGATCGGCATTTGTTCCGCCGCCCGGACCGCGCCTTTTCATCGGGCTGCATTCGGCTTGAACGGCCCATGGATTTGCTGGCGGAAGCCTTCAGCGGCATGCCCGCCTGGAACCGCGAACGCTTTGACCGCGTCTTGGCTAGCGGTGCGACCCAGGGCGTTTCACTCGCGCGGGCAATCCCGGTGCGCCTTCATTATGACACGGTGATGGTTGAAGCCGGAACGGTGGTCATGCGCCGGGATATTTACGGGCTTGATGCCGCCTATCTCCGCGCGCTGGATGCACCGCGCAGCGAAAGGCTGGCGGAGGTTTCGCCCCGGCAGTGACTCTGTAAGGCAGGGTTTGGATATGGCGCGTTATCTGGTGACAGGCGGTGCGGGTTTTGTCGGCAGCCATGCGGTGCTGGCACTGCTTGATCGTGGTGATGAGGTTGTGGTGCTGGATGACCTCAGCCAAGGCCATCGCGCTGCCGTGCCCGCTGCCGCCACGCTGGTGCAGGCACAACTGGCGGATCGCGCGGAACTCGCGCGGGTTTTCGGCAATTGGCGCTTTGATGCGGTGCTGCATTTCGCGGCGCTTTCCCTGGTGGGGGAAAGCATGAAATCGCCCATGCATTACTTGGCGGAAAACCTCGGCAATAGCGTGCGGCTGATTGAAGCGGCGGTCGAAGCTGGGTGCATGCGCTTCGTGCTGTCTTCCACCGCGGCACTTTTCGGCAAGCCGGAACGCATCCCGATTGATGAGGATTGCCCTGTCGCCCCCGGTAATCCCTATGGCGAGAGCAAGCTCATGGTGGAAACCGCGCTGGCCTGGGCGGAACGCATCCATGGGCTCCGCTACGCCGCGCTGCGCTACTTCAACGCTGCCGGTTCAGACCCTGCCGGGCGCGCGGGGGAGGATCATAACCCCGAAACCCATCTCGTGCCGGTGGCGATTGATGCGGCGCTTGGCCGGCGCCCAGCACTGACAGTGTTTGGCGATGATTACCCAACCCCCGATGGCACCTGCATTCGTGATTACGTGCATGTGACCGATCTGGCGGATGCGCATTTGCGCGTGCTCGCGCGGCTCGAATCCCATGGGTCCTGCCGCTACAATATCGGCAATGGCGAAGGCCATTCGGTGAAGCAGGTGCTGGGTGCCATTGAACGCGTGAGTGGCCGCGCCGTGCCGCACATTATCGGCCCGCGCCGCGCCGGTGACCCCGCCGTGCTGGTGGCAGCAAGCGAGAAGCTCCGGCGCGAAACCGGCTGGGCGCCGCGCTTTGGCGATATTGATGAAATTGTGCGCACCACCTGGGCCTGGCGGGAAGCGCATCCCAAGGGCTATGGGGACCGTTGATCCGCAAGCGCTTAAGCCTTTGATCCAGCGCAAGAATTAAAATTTTCTTAGAAATGATCTGGCAGGCTGGTTGAAGCCTTGCCCACTTGCCCTTCGCCCCCCCCGGTGCGACAAGACGGGCGCAATTCTCAAAACATTCAAGGCGGCCCCAACGGCCCAGGCTATGGAAGGTAACAGCATGTCAGAACTCGA
>JBIKWX010000383.1:0-2673 GCA_044356095.1 Roseomonas sp. | reverse complement strand
AACGGCCTGCATTTGGAAGTGCGGCTGGACCGCGCACATCCGATTGGCAAAACCGATGCGGCGGGCATTGCCGATGTGGTGCTGGAAAGCGCGCTGACCACCATTCAGGATTGCGAGGATTCCGTCGCCGCCGTGGATGCGGAAGACAAGGTCGCGGTCTATCGCAATTGGCTTGGCCTGATGCGCGGCGATCTGGAAGCGAGCTTCGAGAAGGGCGGCAAGACGATGGTGCGTCGCCTCAATCCGGATCGCGTGTTTCAGCGCCCGGCAGGTGGCGGCATCACGCTGCATGGTCGTTCGGTCATGCTGGTGCGCAATGTCGGTCACCACATGATGATTGATGCGGTGAAGCTGGATGGCGCGGAAGTGCCGGAAACCATTCTGGATGCCTTCTGCACTTCGGCCATTGCGCTGCATGATATTCGCGGCAAGCGGCTGAATTCGCGCGCCGGCAGCGTTTACATCGTGAAGCCCAAGATGCATGGCCCGGAAGAAGTGGCCTGGGCGGATACGCTTTTCGCCCGTGTGGAGGATGCGCTGGGGCTGAAGCGCGCCACGCTCAAGATGGGCATCATGGATGAGGAACGCCGCACCACGGTGAATTTGAAAGCCTGCATCGCGGCGGCCAAGGATCGCGTTGTCTTCATCAATACCGGCTTCCTGGATCGCACCGGCGATGAAATCCACACGGCCATGGAAGCGGGCGCCGTCATCCGCAAGAACGACATGAAGGGCGCGGCCTGGATCAAGGCCTATGAGGATTGGAATGTGGATACCGGCCTTGCCTGCGGGCTGCGCGGCCGGGCGCAGATCGGCAAGGGCATGTGGGCCATGCCGGATGCCATGGCGGCGATGCTGGATCAGAAAATCGGCCACCCCAAGGCCGGCGCTTCCACTGCCTGGGTGCCATCACCCACGGCAGCGACCTTGCACGCGCTGCATTATCATCAGGTGAGCGTTGCGGACCGGCAGGATGAAATCACCAAGGGCGGTCGGCGTGCGAAGCTGGATGATATCCTGACCGTGCCGCTGGCGCGTGACACGAACTGGTCCCCTGCCGATGTGCAGGCGGAATTGGACAATAACGCGCAAGGCATTCTGGGCTATGTGGTGCGCTGGGTGGATCAGGGCGTTGGCTGTTCCAAGGTGCCGGACATTAATGATGTCGGGCTGATGGAAGACCGCGCCACCTTGCGCATCAGCAGCCAGCACATCGCCAATTGGCTCCGCCATGGTGTGGTGAGCGAAGCGCAGGTCATGGAAACCATGAAGCGCATGGCAGCGGTGGTGGACCGGCAGAATGCCGGCGATGCGGCCTATCGCCCCATGGCGCCCGCTTTTGACGGCCCGGCCTTCAAGGGCGCTTGTGACCTGGTGCTGAAGGGCCGCGAACAGCCCAATGGCTATACGGAATTCGTGCTGACTGCGCGGCGGCGGGAAGCCAAGGCAGCCGGATAATATCTGCGCGACGCTTGTCTTTCCTGGCAAGCGGCGCAAGCATGATGCGAAGCGGGCGCGGCTCTGCGCCTGGGCAGGAGGAACGCATCATGGATTTTTCAGGCAAAATCGGCATTGTGACGGGCGGCGCCAATGGCATAGGTGCCGCAATGGCGCGTGGTTTTGTGGCGCGCGGCGGCAAGATTGTGATTGTGGATCGTGACACTGCCGCCGGTGAGGCTTTGGCGGCATCCCTTGGCGCAGCCGCGCTGTTTCGCGCCGCTGATGTTACCAAAGCTGCCGATGTCGCAGCCTATGTGAAGGCCGCACAGGATCGTTTCGGCGCCATTGATTGCTTCCACAATAATGCCGGCATTGAAGGCCGTGTCGCGCGCCTCGCGGAATATGAGGAAGCGGTCTTCGATCAGATCATGGCGGTCAATGTGAAGGGCGTGTTTTTGGGCCTGCGCCATGTATTGCCGGTGATGATTGCCGCCGGGCGCGGTGCGGTGGTGAATACAGCCTCCATCGCCGGGCTGGTCGGCTCACCCGGCATGGCCGCCTATTCCGCTTCCAAGCATGCGGTGAATGGGCTGACGAAGAGTGTCGCGGGAGAAGTCGGGCCGCATGGCATTCGCGTCAATGCCGTCTGCCCCGGCCCGATCGCAACACGGATGATCGAAGAAGTCTCCCGCCAAGTTTCGCCCAATAATCCCAAGAGTGTTGAGGAACGCTATGCGGCGGGCATACCGCTGCGCCGTTACGGGACAGCGGAGGAAGTGGCCAATCTGGTGCTGTTCCTGCTGTCGGACCTCGCCAGTAATATGACAGGCGGGGAATATACCGTGGATGGCGGGCGTACGGCTTCGCCCGCGGGGGTTTCGGGCAGCACCACGCAATAGTGGGCGCTGCCAGAAATCTACTCAATAAAAACGGGACTCAGCTTTTCCCAGCATAGGATTTTGCCATGCCATCGGCGGGATCGGCCTGCGGGCCATAGGGCATGATGGGATAACGCAGCCCTGCCTTGGAAAGCCCGAGCAAGCCTTCCACGGCGCGCGCCAGATCCTCGGGCGGGCAGGCCATCAGCATTTCATCATCGGCAACCCCGCCATAGCGGCGTTCAGCGTAGCAGGGGATGGAAAGGCAGACAGTGCGGTCCCGCAAAGCGCGGCCCCAGGAATCGGCGCAGGCGCTTTCCCCAGTGATGGAAAAATCATAGCGCTTGTAATTCTT
>JBIKWX010000123.1:0-9707 GCA_044356095.1 Roseomonas sp. | reverse complement strand
GCCATGCGCGTCGGGCGGAGAGTGAGGCGGCGTAAGCATTTTGAAGCCAAGTGGAAACACTTGGCGACTCGGAAAATGCGGTCTCACAAACTTCCGCATGTTTTCAAGCCAAGTGGAAACACTTGGCGACCCGGAAAATGCGGTCTTACAAACTTCGGGTATTTTCAAGCCAAGTTAGCTTCTTGGCTTGAAAGCTTTCTAAGCCTCACGTGTGGGGTACCCCTCCAGCATCCTGGCGAAATCATCCCAAGGGCGCGGCTTGAAGATGGTATCGGTGACGAAGGCATCCGTGATCCTGTCGCACCGAAAGGCGCGAATATCGCCGCGCAATTCATCCCAGCACAGCGCATACCAGACCGGCGGATTGAGCAGCAGGAAATGAGGCTCAATCAACCTTTCAGTATGGTTCCGGTGTCGGTCCCGGTAGCGCATGCTGATGACGCGATTGAGCGCGAAAGCTTCCTTCAGGGCGTGTCCGCATTGCGTTCGGGTCTCTTCAAGGGATGCCAGCACTGCGCCAGAAGCAGCCCCACCAATCCTGATACGTTTGCGCATCGCCGCAATCCGGCGCTGTTCGCCAGGCGCGAAACTGCCCATGACCTTGCGCCTAATTGCATCGGCATGGCTCATTTGAAGTGACGCATACAGGCTTTCGCCGATGGCCAGGCCGATCAGCAGATCAAGTGCCTCCCGGCGTGACAGGTTGATCCGCCCAATTCCCCAACCAGGTGCAATGCGCACACCGCCGCCTCGGCCCCTTTCGCTTTCCACGGGAACGCCCCGTTCGCGCAGAATGTCCAAATCCCGGTGCAGCGTCCGCAGGGATACGCCGAATTCGATCGCGGCATCCCGCAAAGCGACCGCATCTTCGTTCTTCAACCAAGCCTCAAGCCGATCAAGGCGCGCGAGGCGGGTGGACATCGTCATCCGGTCCCTATGGCGCAAAATATGCCAGAAAGCGACATATTTTTCCGTACAAGACAGGCACCGCGCGCAAGACGCCGGGAATGGAGGATGATCGTGAAGCAGCAAGTCCTGGAATTGGTCTCATTCAAGCTGGCGCCTGGAAGCTCCGAGGTGGAGATGCTGGCCGCATCAGGCATGTGCCAGTCGGAATTCCTGCAAAAGCAGGAAGGCTTCCTGCTGAGGCTCACGGCGCGGCGGGATGATGGGTCTTATGTTGATGTCGTGCTTTGGGAAAGCCAGGCCCATGCTGACGCTGCGTTGGAGCATTCCCAGTCTTCAAGCGCGGCAGGGCGGTTTCTTGCCCATATTCTCATGGACACAGAAAATGCCGAACCAAAGATGGAACATTGCGCCGTACTGCGGCGTACCGGACATGAAGCCTGAGTTTTCTGTCCGGGAAGAACAAGTCATGGCCGCACCAACAATGAACGAGGTCGCGGCCATGCTGTCTGCCCGGTATGCCGATGTTTCTCTTGCCACCAGCTGGGGCGAGACAGCGCTATTCTACAACCCCGGCAAGCGCCTTCCCAGGGGCATCTATTTTGCCACGCTCAAGGACCATGATGGCGCGAATGACAAGGCATCCGCGCTGCATCGGCCTGGTGTTTTTCGTCTGAGCCTTGGCCTGCCGCGGGGAGACTATATTTCGCGCTTTGGGCCAATGCCGTTGCGCCCGGGTAAAGGGGGCGTGGTCCTGGGGCCTTGGGATTTCACCGCCCTGGACCAGCTTTCGCCGCACCCGATTTATGCCTGGATGGGCTGGGTGGCAGTGCTCAACCCATCGCACAGCACATTGGCGGCACTATCGCCTTTGTTTGACGCTGCCTTCGACAAGGTGCGGCATGGTTTCCGCAGGCGCCTTGGGTGACGGGAATTGAACGGGGTCGCCCTATCGCGGCGCCCCTTCCCCAATCCGGTGCAATAGCCGCCCGCCATCCGCGAGCCCAATCACCACCAAAATCTCATCCGGGCGCGGGCCATCGCCAAGGCTCACGGTAATCGCGTCAAAATGCCCGCGCGACCAGACATCATCCTTATGCCCAAGCGGCAGATCGAGCGCGCTGCCAGGCCCGCCCATCTTGGCAGCGGATGGAATAATCGCCGCGCCGCCGCCAATCGCTTCCCGCAAGGGCCGGCCAAGGGCCGGGTGCAGGATAGCGGCGGCATGTTCCAATTCCCCCGCCGCGCCCACAATGGCACCCTTGCCATAGGAAACCGCGGGGCCGCGCAGCAGCTTCACCAATTCCGGCGCCACACGGGCCGCCAGCGCGGGGCCGAACTCCACCAGGGGGGACAGATCCTCCTGATAGCGCCCGGCATAGGGATTGCCGATCAGGATCAGCGCCACGGCGCGAATGATGGGACGCGGGGCGGTGCGCCCGGCCTCGGCAAAGCTTTCCTCACGCAGATAAACAAGCTTGCGGATATCGGGCATGCGCCCATCCCCCTGATCCATGAACGCGACAAAGCTTGCACCTTTATCGCGGCCGTGGAAGCCAGGCAGCGCTTTCAGGCAAGAGGCCTTCAAGCTCGCTGCACGACAGTTTTACCTCTGGGGTGGCGAAAACTTTTCTAAGCCCGCGCGGCCTTTGCCCGCATCATCCGGGTTTCCTTTGCGCGAGCAAAGACCACAAGCGCTACCACGCCCATTGGCACCAGGACCAAATCCATCAGCCGCATCCTATCCGGCTGAATCATCATCATGGTGGTAATGCCCCATGAAAGGAAAAGGCCAAGGCAGAATACATGCAGGCTATTGCGCCCCAGCATCGCCAATATCCCGCCAATCGCATGATGCATCCAGCGATGATCGCGCGGAACAAAGACAGCTACCAGATAGGCCAGGCTCAGCGCATGCAGCAGCGGCAAGGCGCTCAGCGTCGTCTTTCCCTCATAAAGATGCACCGCCGTCCCAATATTGCCGGGCAGAAGACCATGCTCCACCAGCCGCGCAGCAAGGCCAACCACCACCACCATAAGGGCGCCGGCAATCAGAAAAGGATGCCGTGTTACGGCGTGCCCGCCAGTGAGCAATGATCGCCGCCCAAGATAGGCGCCAATCATGTAGAGAAACTGCCAAGCCAGCGGGTCAAAGGCCACGGGCTGGCCGCCCAAAGCGGGCGTCGCCACCAGGTCGCATTGAACGGCGAGCCAAAGCAGAAAACTTGGCACCAGCGCAAAGCCGCCCCAGCGCGCCGTGAGCCACATGAACACGGGCAGCAGCAGCATGCCAAAAATGAACAGCGGTAGGATACCAATGAATTGCGGCTGATACAGCGCAATTGCGCCAGCCGGCACGGCCAGCCAGGGTTTTTCGATCAGCCAATCCCAGCCAAGCCGCGTCGCTTCATCGGGTACCGCGCCGGTCAGGGTGACGGCCAAAACCAAGGTGGCGAAAATGAAAAAGACAAGCATATGCATGCGCCATAGATTCCAAATGCGCAGGCGCAGATCCTGCCAAGCCATGCCAAAGCCGCCACGCGATGCTTTCAGCGTGAACAAGCTGCCAAGCGCGAGACCGGAGAGCAAAATGAATTGCTCTGAACTGTCAGAAAGGCCCCAGGCCGTGTGAATGCCATAGAAGTAAAGGCTGCCCGCGACATGGGAAACGAAGATCGAAAGCTGCATCCAGCCCCGAAGGATATCAAGCCGCAGGTCACGCGGCGGCGGCATCAATGGCTTGGACATTGCCGTATATCCTCAGGCCGAAGGTTGCTGCGTTGGCGCCAAGATGCGCCGCAACACGGGCAGCTTTGCGCCAAGGGACAACACTTCAGGCCAGCGGGCCAAAACGATCACGGCGCCCATGGCGAAGGTGAAGCACGCTTCCTTGAATAGGCGCGCGCCATCTTCATAAGGATCAACGCCAAGCGGTGTGAACAGATGGAAGCAAATGGCACCCGCCATGATGCCCATGGTGAATAAGCCACCGAAAGCCTGGGTGCGCGGGATCAATACCAATATGGTCGCAACAATTTCCATGCCTGCAACAAACAGGCGGAATGGCATTTCAGGGATGCCTGACCATTCGGATAAACGCTCAAATACCAGGGTCGGGCCGGTCAATTTATACTGCTGATACCAAGTGAATTCAAAGGCAATCCAGGCTGCTGCCAGCCAGGCGACACCAAGGCGGATATAATGCATGGTCATGGATAGGCCCCTTTGTCACAGTCTCTTGTGGTTCTAAGTGCGCCGACCCGGCGCCGCGTTACACCATCAAGGCGCCAGGGCCTGGTTCCTGTCGTAAAATTATTTTAACCGTTTGCGGCTTTCTTCAGCGCCTGCCGAAGGCTAGCCTGCCGCCAGGATTTGCGCTGAAAAAGGAAAAAGCGTTTGCACGCTGATCTTTCGCTAGCCAGAAAGCTGAGCGCAGGTGACGCGGAGGCATTTCGCAGCCTGATGCGCGCGCAGCATCACCGCCTGATCCTCCTTGCCACAGGCTTCACCCAGTCAAGGGCCATCGCGGAGGAGGTGGTGCAGGATGCCTGGGTCGTCGTGATGCAGAACATAGACGCTTATGAAGGCCGGTCCGCGCTGAGTGCCTGGATCGCTGGCATTGTGGTCAATAAGGCGCGGGCACGGGCGCGGAAGGAACAGCGCATGATCAGCTTTGAAGCCATGGCGGGTGCTGATGGCCCCGCGATCGCGCCTGAGAAATTCGCCGCCGATGGCCATTGGGCCGATGGCATGCCCGCCTGGGAGGTTGTCACACCAGAACGCCTTTTGGGCGCTCGCCAATTGCTGCGGAAGGTTGCGGAAACACTGGAAGGCCTGCCCCCCGCTCAGCGCGTGGCGGTGCTGCTGCGCGACGTTGAGGGGCTCGAACCCGCTGAGATCTGTCGGCAATTGGACATCTCGGAGGGGAATCTCCGTGTTCTCCTGCATCGGGCGCGCAATCGCCTGCGGGAGGCAGCAGATGAGGATTTGCGTATAAAATGATGCAAGACGATGTAACTTTTGCTGGCTTGCAGGAACAAGAGCGTGGGGACAGGTGCTCTAGCCGGGGCCCAGGGGAATTGCCCAGATGTTGACGTGCCAAAGCCTATCCGACGACGCAGCAGCCTATATGGACGCTTCCTTGTCCGCGCCCAGGCGGCTGCGCGTCAAGGCGCATCTGCTTTTCTGTCCTGCCTGCCGGCGTTATCTGCAGCAGCTCAAAATCGCGATGGGTTTGGCCCGTCATGCAGCAACCGAGCCGCCGCCACCCGAAGTGGAGGAGAGGCTCGTCTCAATGTTCCGTCAGGCAAGGCGCCAGGACCCACCAGGCTAGGGCTTTGATCATGATGCACCCGGTGGCGCGCTTTGGCTTTCCGGGGCCAGCCATGATCGGATGCCAAGACCGCGCGCGCCTTGCCCCCCTGGCAGAAACCGCCGCCCCGTTGCATCCTGCGCAATTAGAGCGTCTCCGGTTCGCATCCGCTCCCCGGATACGCTCTAAAAGCTTTGTTTGCTCGCATTTTCCGAGTCGCCAAGTGAGTCCACTTGGCTTGAAAATGCTCAGAATAAAAGGAATACCGCCATGGTCCATGCTCCGAACCGTCCGCCGCCAGGTGCGCCGCCTGTGCGCATCAACCTATACTCCGATACGCAAACCCGCCCGACGCCGGCCATGAAGGAAGCCATGATGCGCGCCGAAGTGGGCGATGAGCAGCATGGCGATGACCCTACTGTGCATGAGCTTTGTGACCGCATGGCCGCGCTGATGGGCAAGGAAGCGGCGATGTATTTGCCATCCGGCACCATGTGTAATGTGGTCGCGATCCTGACCCATTGCCAAAAGGGTGATGAGGTGGTGGCGCATGAAACCAGCCACATCCTGCATAGCGAAGGCGGCACCCATGCCGCGTTGACCGGCGTGCAGATCATGCCGATGCGCGGGCCGAAGGGCATGTTCACCGCGGATGAATTGCGCGCTGCCATTCGCCCCAAAACCCGCTACACCCCGCCGCAGCGCCTGCTGGAAGTGGAACAAACCGCCAATATCGGCGGTGGTGCGGTTTGGCCGTTGGCGCAGCTCAATGCCGTCGCCGCCGTTGCGCATGGCGAAGGCTGGGCCACGCATATGGATGGTGCGCGGCTGATGAATGCCTGTGTCGCCGCTGGTGTGGCGCCCAAGGATATGGTCGCTTCCTATGACAGCGTCTGGCTGGATTTCACCAAGGGGCTCGGCGCGCCGCTGGGTGCGGTGCTCTGTGGCAGCAATGAGTTTATCGGCCGCGCCTGGCGTTGGAAGCAGCGCCTGGGTGGGTCCATGCGGCAGGGCGGCATTTGCGCCGCCGCCTGCATTTATGCGCTGGATCACAATATTGATCGGCTGGCCGAAGACCATGCCAATGCCAAGGCGCTTGCGCGTGGCCTGGCGCAGATTGAAGGTGTCAAGGTGGAAGACCCGGAAACCAATCTGGTGTTCTTCGATATCAGCGGCACCGGCATGGATGTCGCCCGCTTGCAGGAAAAGCTGCAAATGCGCGGCATTGCCGTGAGCGGCCTTGGTGGGCGCGTGCGGGCGTGTACGCATCTGGATGTGACCGCGCCGATGATTGATGAGGCCGTCACCGAAATCCGCGCCGCGCTGAAGGCGGCTTGATATTGCGCCTGATCCGCCTGGGCCTTCAGCCCGGGCGGATCGGCGTTAAGTCTCAAAATACGGCAGTGCGACGCGCTTGCCGAGTGCCAGCGCATCCAGTGTCATTTGTAGCGGTGTCAGATCCGCCTCGCTCTCACCACGCCGCAGCAAGTCGGCGAAGCGGGCATAGAGCATTGGGTATTCCGCTCGCGCCTCCTGCACCGTTACCTTGCCGTCAATCACCAGCGTGCCGCCGCTATCGAGCAACGCCACTTCATGGCCGCAGCGCGTGGTCATGTGCAGTTCACGCTGATCCGGGCCGACATGACCCCAATTCGCGTGCAGCTCCAGCGGGCCGGCACTGTCCAAGGCGCCGAAGCGGATCGTGGTGGCAAGCGGTGCGGCATGGTTCTCGGCGATGCGCAATTCCGCGCTGCGTACAAAAGGCGGTAGTGTGAAGATCCGGCTGATCACCGAAAGCGCATTGATCGCCATATCGAAAACACCAAGCCCATCGGCCTGCCAAATCCATTCCTGATCGGGGTGGTAGATGCGAAAATCCTCATGCCAATCCACGCGCAGTCGGGCGAGGTGCTTATCGGCCAGAAACTGCCGTGCGGCTTCCACCGCGTGGTTGCATTGCGAATGCCAGGACGCATAGACAACACGCCCGCAGCGTGCCGCCAATTGCACCAGCGCTTCGGCCTCGCCCATTGTCGCGGCGGGGGGTTTTTCCAAAAGGACATGCTTGCCCGCGAGCAGCGCATCACGCGCAATGGCAAAGCGCGCGGCAGGCGGTGTGCAGATCGCGACCGCATCCAACGCTGAGGCCGCGAACATGGCCTGATGATCCTTGTGGATGGGCAAACCAGCAACGGGTTCCCCACCGGCAGAATCAGCAAGCCCCGCCAGGGTGAAATTGGCGTCGGCCAGGATTGTCGGCACATGCCGCTTACGCGCGATTTGCCCCAAGCCCACAATACCGATGCGCGTCACCATGCCCGCCCCCTTCACCGCACCCATTATTTCCCTGCCTGCCTTGGCCGCATCGGGGCGCCTGGGCAAAGCTTATCCGAATTCGGGAAGCAGCCCAGGGGCATGAGCGAGGTTTGAGACACCGCTTTTGCTTGATATGCTCCACCAACCCGAATGACATGCGCATGATGCATCAGAACGGAGCCTGCCCTTGAAGCCGCCGCGCGCCATGCTGCGCAAGCGGCGGCTTTGGGTCCTCGCCGCTTGCCTCGGCGCCCTGTTGCTCGCCCCCTTTGCGCTGGATCGGCTATTCCCGCCCAATCTCACGCGCCTCCATAGCGCGGGGGTGGAGGTGCAGGATCGTGACGGGCGCATTCTTTCCGTCCTGCCCGCACCGGGTGGCTTTTGGCGCTTGGCGACACGGCCTGAGGATGTTTCGCCCATTCTGCTCGATCTGCTGATCGCGGCAGAG
Source organism: Roseomonas sp. (assembly GCA_044356095.1). Taxonomy (GTDB): domain Bacteria; phylum Pseudomonadota; class Alphaproteobacteria; order Acetobacterales; family Acetobacteraceae; genus Neoroseomonas. The sequence continues at coordinate 1,725 of JBIKWX010000123.1, read as the reverse complement.
GATCGGCGCTTTTATGACCATGCCGGCGTTGATCCGTGGGCGCTCGCGCGTGCGGCGGGGCAGTGGGTCCGCGCGGGGCGGGTGGTCTCGGGCGGGTCCACCATTACCATGCAAGCGGCGCGGTTGTTGGAACCGCGCCCACGCGGGCTGCGCGCCAAGGCGATTGAAATCTTCCGCGCCTTTCAATTGGAAGCGCGCTTCAGCAAGCAGGAAATCCTGGGGATCTGGCTGACGCTTGCGCCGCAAACCGGCAATATCGAAGGCATCCGCGCCGGCGCGCTGGCCTGGTTTGGCCGACCCGCCAGCCGGCTTGATGCAGCGGAAGCCGCCTTGCTGATTGCGCTCGCCCGCCGCCCGGCAGCGCTCAGCCCTGACCGCCACGCGGAAGCGGCGCGCGCCGCACGCGATGATGTGCTGCGCCGGCGCGGGGCTGCGATGCTCTCCGCCGAGGATCAGGCTTTGGCTTTGGCCGCGCCCTTGCCCCATGCGCGGCTGCCCATGCCTGGCCTGGCGCCGCATCTCGCGCGGGAATTGGCGCGGCGGGGCGATTCCCCCATCCGCAGCAGCCTGGATGCCGGGCTGCAACGCGCCGGCGAAAGATTGGCGCAGGAGGCACTGGCGCGCCTGCCGGAACGCGCCAGCATTGCCCTGATCATCGCTGATCTGGCCACGCGCGAGGCCCGCGCCTTGGTCGGTGGTGCCTTTGGTGCCGAAAGCCGCGCCGGGGCGCTTGATTTGACCCTCGCGATCCGTTCGCCCGGGTCTGCGCTAAAACCCTTTCTTTATGCCATGGCCTTCGAACAGGGGCTGGTCAGGCCCGATACGCTGCTTTCCGATCTGCCGCGCCGATTTGGCGCCTATGCGCCGGAGAATTTCGACCGTGGTTTTGTGGGCCGCATCACAGCCGCCGAGGCCCTTCGGCTTTCGCTCAACCTGCCCGCAGTCGCGCTATTGGATGGCATTGGCCCGGCGCGGTTTGCGGCATCGCTCCGCTCGGCCGGGGCGGCGCCGGTACTGCCGCGTGGGGTGGATGCGTCCCTGCCCTTGGCGCTCGGCGGCGCGGGGACAACGCTGCGTGACATGGTTGGGCTTTACGCGTTGCTCGGTGATGGCGGGCGGGCGGGCGGGCTGCGCTTCACCCCTGGGCCGGCACCACAAGGGGCGCCGGTTTTGGAGGCACGCGCCGCCGCTGCCGTAGCTGGGCTTTTGGTGCAGGAATTTCCGGGCGGAGGGCCGCGCGGCGTCGCGTGGAAGACCGGGACCTCCTGGGGGGGGCGGGATGCCTGGGCCTTTGGCTTTGATGGCCGGCATGTGGCCGGGGTTTGGGTGGGGCGGCCCGATGGCACGCCCATCCCCGGCCTGACCGGGCGGGATGCGGCGCTGCCCGTACTCGCGAGGGTTTTTGCCTTGTTGCCGGAGGCACCGTTGGAACGCGCGCCAAGCCGCCCGGATGCGCCGATGGCGGCCTTGGGGAGCGATCCCTTGCGCCTGATCTTCCCCCCGCCCGGCGCAGTTCTGGCCGAAGGCGCCGGGCCGGTGGTGCTGCGCGTGGCCGGCGGGCGGCGGCCACTGATTTTTCTGGTGGATGGCGCGCCGCTGGCGCGGGATGCGGCGCGGCGCGAATTGGGCTGGACCCCGCCCGGCCCCGGCTTCTACCGCATTGCGGTGATGGATGCCGAAGGCGCGCTTGTTGCCGCCGATGTGCGGGTATCCGCCCCCGGCGCC
>JBIKWX010000382.1:0-2685 GCA_044356095.1 Roseomonas sp. | reverse complement strand
ATTCGCCATGGCTTCATCAATGATGGCGCGCATCCCTTTCGGTTCCTGTGGCTGCTGATCCCGGCGGGGCTCGAGGATTTTTTCATCGGCATTGGCCGCCCCAAACTGCCGGGCGCGCCGGACCCGACCCCCTATCCCCGGCCCGCTGATGCCGGGAATATTGAGCTTTCCACGGTGTTTGAGACGCTGGACCCGCCCCCGCCGCCGCCCTGGGATACCAGCCCGATCACTGATCCGGCGGTATTGGAAGCGCTGCGGGGAGAGGCGATCTGAGAGCATTTTCAAGCCAAGTGGGAAACTTGGCGGCTCGGAAAATGCGACCATACAAAGCTTCCCGCTTGCAGTGCGGCCCAGTTGCGTGAAGGATCACCCCTGAAAGGGCCGCACCGAAGCTGCCCGGAAATGGGAGAATCCAGGAATGGCCAATCAGATCACGCGCCGCCAGGCGCTGGGCGCCACTGCGGCATTGATCGCCGCGCCTGCCATTGTGCGGCAGGCCAATGCGCAAAGCCGCTTTGACTGGAAGCGCTTCGCCGGGGAGAGGATTGAGGTCACGCTGCAAACATCGCCGCGCGGCTTGCTGCTGCAACGCCAGAACAAGGAATTCGAAGACCTGACCGGCATTCGCTGCGGCATTGAAGTAGTGCCGGAACAGCAGCATCGCCAGAAGATCATCGTCGAATATGCCTCTGGCCGGCCTTCCTTTGATGTGGCGGAACTGAGCCTGCATGTGAATAAGCGGCAAGTCGGCAAGGCGCGCTGGAATACGGATATCAAGGCGCTGATCGCGGATCAGTCTATCACCGCGCCGGATTTCGACTTTGCCGATTTCGGCGCCGGTATGGTGCAATACGCGACCCAAGCCGATGGGCGGATGGATTCGCTGCCGGCCTTCGCGGATTACTTCATCCTCTACTACAACAAGGAATTGCTGGCGGCGAAGAATATCGCCGTACCGACCACCTGGGATGGCATGTTCGAAGCGGCGCGCGCGCTGACCGAACCTTCGCGCCAGATCTATGGCCATGTCGGGCGCGGGTTGAAGAATGCCAATGTGGTGCTTTGGTCCAGCTATCTGCTTGGCACCGCGCAGCGCGACATGATCAATGCGAACCGGCAATTGATCACCGATACGGATGACGCGATCTGGGCCGGGGAGATGTACAAGAAGTTCCTGCGCGATGTCTCACCGCCCGGGTCCATCGGCTTCAATTGGAATGAATGCCAAACCACCTTCATGCAGGGCCGTGCGGCCATGTGGATTGATGGCATTGGCTTTGCTGCACCCTTGGAAGATCGCCAGCGTTCGCGCGTGGCGGGCAAGGTTGGCTATGCGCTGGTGCCGAAGGGGCGCGGGGCGAACCATCATTGCTGCCTGTTCGGCGCGGGCTATGGCATTCCCGAAGCATCGCGCAAGAAGGGGCCGGCTTGGCTTTATCTGCAATGGGCGCTGGGTAAAGAAAACCAACTCCGCATGCTGACCAGCGGTGCCGGCGTGCCGGCGCGCAGCAGCCCCTTCGGCAATGAGGCAGCGATTGCCGCGAGCACTTTCCCGCGTGAATTCTTCCAGACGCTCGGTGAAAGCGCCAAGATTGCGCGCGCCGGCTTGCCCGAGATTGTGCCGGTGACGCAATTCCGCGACGTGATCGGCACGGCGCTCACCAATACCATCAGCGGTTCGGATGTGGCGACGGAACTGCGTCGCGCCACGGCTGAATTCCGCCCGGTGCTTGAGCAAAGCGAAAGGGAAAGCTGAGGCTTTCGCGATTTGATGCAACAGGCTGAAACCATCACCGCGTCCCCCGGTAAGGGGGCGCGGGCGCGCAATTACGCCCGGCATTATGGCTGGTTCATCGTCCCCGCGGCGGTGGTGGTGCTTGCCGTCATCATCTTTCCCTGGATTTTTACGATCTATGTCTCCGCCCATGATTGGCATCTGGGCGGGGCGCGAAGTTGGGTTGGGTTTGATAATTATATAAAACTGTTTTCGGATTCCCGCTTCGGCTGGGCCATGCTGCGGACGCTGTTTTACACGGTGCTGGCGGTGATCTTCCCGATGATCCTGGGTCTGGCGGCGGCATTGGCCTTTAATCGCAATTTTCCGCTGCGCGGTCTGGCGCGGACCATTTTCATCCTGCCCATGATGGCAACGCCGGTGGCGGTCGCCTTGGTGTGGACCATGACCTTCCACCCGCAGCTTGGCGTGCTGAATTGGCTGCTGGCCCAGGTGGGGCTGCCGCCCAGTATGTGGATTTATAGCGCGAACACCGTGATCCCGACGCTGGTGATGATCGAGGTCTGGCATTGGACACCCTTGGTGATGCTGCTGATCCTGGGCGGCCTCGCTTCCCTGCCGATTGACCCCTATGAGGCCGCGAAGATTGATGGTGCCAATGGCTGGCAGGCCTTCCGCCACATCACGGTGCCCTTGCTGATGCCCTTCATTGTGGTGGCGCTGATCATTCGCTGCATTGATGCGCTGAAGGCCTTTGACACGATCTATGTCATTACCCAGGGCGGGCCTGGTTCGGCGAGCGAGACGATCAATATCTTCCTCTATCTGCAGGCTTTTGCCTTCTACAATGTCGGCTATGCCTCGGCCGTGGTGGTGGTATTCTTCGCGATCATCCTGGCGCTGGCCGCGCTGCTGTTATGGACGCGTCAGCGGGTGAAAATGACATGAGT
>JBIKWX010000381.1:0-2698 GCA_044356095.1 Roseomonas sp. | reverse complement strand
AAGGCCCATGGAGCATTTTCAAGCCAAGTGGGCATCACTTGGCGACTCGGAAAATGCGACCAAACAAACAACTCAGAGTGTTTCCAACGTCTGCCTATCATCGCGCCAGAAAAGCTCTGAGTTGGGTGATTTCGGCTTCCTGCGCGGCGATGATGCTTTCCGCGAGGCGCCGCATTTCCGGGTCCTTGCCATGGCGGAGCACAACGCGCGCCATGTCTATCGCGCCCTGGTGATGCGGGATCATGCCGGCGGCGAAATCTCGGTCCGCATCGCCGGTGAAGCGGATGTTCATGTCGCGATGCATCTTGTTATTGGCAGCGCGGAATTCGCGCGTAGAAGCCGGTTCATTCGCGCTGGGACGCGCGCCGTGCCCCTGATGGCCCTGCTGCGCGAAGGCAGGCAGGGCAAGGGTGGCGAGCGTTAGGCAAAGGGCGATGCGTTTCATGATGGGGCTCCCGGTTTTTGGTTCAACCGAGAAAGGCTGCGGCTTGCCATAAGGGGAAGGTCAAGCGCGTTTCCAGCCTGTGCCACCGGCGCCATCTTCCAGAATGATGCCCTGCGCCTTTAATTCATCGCGAATGCGATCAGCTTCTGCCCAGTTTTTCGACTGCCGGGCAGCGAGCCGTGCGGCGATGGCGGCTTCAATGGCGGCGGCGTCATCGCCATCACCTTGCAGCCATTGGGCAGGGCTGCTTTGCGCCACACCCAGCACCGATGCCGCTTCGCGGAAGGCCGCAACCACCGCGGCAATCTCCGGTGCGTCCCGCAAGCCCATGCGTTCCAGCACAACATTGGGCGAACCACCCACCGTCAAAGCATTAGCGAGGGTGCGAAGGTCTCGCAGCCGCGCCAGCGTCAATGGTGTGTTCAAATCATCGCGCAGCGGTTCCAGCGCCCAATCAGCCATGCGCGCTGCTTCATCATCCGCATCCGCAGCGCCAGCGCGTGCCAGCATGGCGTAGTGATCATCCAATTCCGCCTTGGCTTCATCCAAGCCCGCTTCAGTGAAATCCAGCGATTGGCGGTAATGGGTACGCAGCAATAGAAGCCGGAAAGCCTCACCAGCCCAGGGGCCTTTTTTCAGAATATCGCGCACGGTCAGAAAATTGCCGAGGGATTTCGACATCTTCTCCCCATCCACCAGCAACATGCCATTATGCATCCAGTAGCGCGCAAAGGCCGCACCGGGAAAAGCGCAGACGGATTGCGCGACTTCGTTTTCATGATGCGGGAAGATCAGATCATGCCCGCCGCCATGAATATCGAAGCTTTCGCCCAGATGCTTCCAGGACATGGCAGAGCATTCAATATGCCAGCCAGGCCGGCCTCGGCCCCAGGGGCTGTCCCAACCAGGTGTTTCGGCATCGCTTGGCTTCCACAGCACGAAATCGCCGGCATCGCGCTTATAAGGCGCCACATCCACCCGCGCCCCGGCCAGCAATTCATCCCGTGATCGGCCGGAAAGCTTGCCGTAATTGGCGAAGGACGGGACCGAGAACAGCACATGACCATCGGCGGCATAGGCATGGCCATTGGCGATCAGGCGTTCAATCAGCGCGATCATTTCCGCGATATGGCCGGTGGCGCGCGGTTCCACATCCGGCGGCAGCGCACCAAGGGCGGCCATATCGGCGTGGAAATCTTCGGTGGTGCGCGCGGTGATGGCGGCGATGGGCTCACCGCTTTCGCGGGCGCGCGCATTAATTTTGTCGTCCACATCCGTGATGTTGCGTGCATAAGTCACGCGCGGATAAAGCCGGCGCAGCAAGCGCGCCAGCACATCAAACACCACCACAGGCCGCGCATTGCCGAGATGCGCGAGGTCATAAACAGTCGGTCCGCAGACATAGAGCTTCACATGCTGGGGATCGAGCGGTTCAAAGCGGCGTTTTGCACGCGCCGCACTGTCATGCAGAAAAAGCCCGGCCATGCTTCAGCCTCCCGCCGCAACTTTAAGGCGCAGCGCTGCGCGGTCGCGCCCAATCAAGGGCAGCATCGTGCCGATATCAGGCCCGTGTTCTTCACCCGTCAGCGCCAAACGCATGGGCAGGAATAGCGCCTTGCCCTTGCGGCCGGTGCTGACCTTGATGGCGCTGGTCCAGGCACTCCAGGTGGTGGTGTCCCAAGGTTCAGCGGGCATAACATTCAGCGCAGTACGGAGGAAATCCTCCTCCCCTTCCAGCACGGGCGGCACGATGGAACCGCGCACCACATCAAACCAGGGCTTGGCCTCGCGCAGCAGATCGAGATTGCCGCGCACCGCAAGCCAGAATTCCTCATCGGCACCTTCGGGCAGCCTATCCTTCACCGCGTCAAAGCTGATGCCATGCAAAAGCCTTCTGTTCAGCGCCAGCATATGGCGCGGATCGAAGCGCGCGGTGGATTGGGAGACCTTGCCAAGATCATAAGTCGGCGCGAGGTCCGCGGGCATCCCGGCGACGGGATCATTGGACGTGCCGAGTGCCGCCAGATACCCAACAAGCGCCGCCGGTTCGATCCCATCCTTGCGCAAATGCCGGAGCGAAATGGAACCCAACCGCTTGGACAGCGCGCCGCCTTCAGCATCCGTCAGCAGCGGCAAATGCCCAAAGGCCAGCGCGCCCTGCTTGCCGCCCAGCGCCTCAAAAATATCAATCTGAATGCCGGTATTGGTGACGTGATCCTCACCACGCACAATATGCGTGATGCCCATTTCCAG
>JBIKWX010000122.1:0-9835 GCA_044356095.1 Roseomonas sp. | reverse complement strand
CGGGCCAGTTCGGCTATGGCCTTGGCATCAAGCGCGGGTTTTTCGGCAGTGGGCAGGGCATCGGGCATGGCTGGTTCCTCCGGCCACATCATGGGCCTTGTTGCGGCGGTGCGCCATGCCCCCGGCCGGCAGCCAAGGGAAAGGAATAAAGCCGCTCCTCCCCCAACAGAAAGGCGCGCCCGCCTTGCGGGAAAAGCCGCGCGATGGCGGGATCGGTCACGCAAAGCCCGCCGGTGAAGGCGCCAAAGGCCGGCATGACCACGCGGCGCGGATTGCCGACAAAGCAGGGGCGGGAAATGCCGCCAGCGCGCGTCGGTGCTGTCGCCTTCGGGTGGAAATGCCCAGCGATTTCCGGCGGCGCCTGGCGCGAGAAAGGGCTTGGAATATGGCGGAAGGTGATCGGCCCCTGGCGCCATTCAGCGAAAGCCTCACCGGGCAGATCGCAAGGCGGCGCGGGGTCGTGATTGCCGAGCACCCAGATCGGCTCAAGCCCATCCACCAGCTTGATAAGCGCGGCACGATCTGCGGGCGAAAGCCGCGCCGCACCTTCCGCATCATGGAAACTATCGCCCAGAAACACCAGGCGCTTCGGGCCATAGCGCCGGATCAGCAGCGCCAGCCGTGCGAGGGTTTCGCGCGTATCATAAGGCGGCAGGAAATAGCCGGCGCGCGCGAAGGAACTTCCCTTTTCCAAATGCAGATCCGCGACACACAGCAGTTTCTGCGCCGGCCAATGCAAAACCCCGGCGGGATCGAGCATGACACGCTCTGCCCCCAGATGCAGCGGTGCGGCATTCATGACGCGCGCCTTGGTACAGAACGGATGAAGCGCGACCGCCGTGCCTCACGCGGTTTGGGCCGTGCCGAGGCACCGCGTGTTGCGATGCCGTCGGTCATCTCGGCGAGGGTTTCGCCAAATGCCTCAGCGCCATCGGTCGCTTCGCTGACCAAGGCGGCGGCTTCGGCTAGCAGCGCATCCTCAGCGCCGCCTGCCACCCATTCGCGGCCTTCTTCGATCAAGGCGGGCACCGCGAGTGGCGAGACACGCGACAGCGCCCGATGCGTAATGCGCCCCTGAATGCGCGCAAGAAGGGAAGCGATGCGCGCCACATCCGTGAGCCCCCGCGCGGCTTCTTCCCGCGTGGCGCGGAGCAGTATGTGGTCCGGTTCATGCCGGCGCAGCACATCATAGATCAAATCAGCATTCATCGTCATTTGCCGGCCGGATTTCTCGGCCCCCGGATGGTGTTTTTCAAGCAACCCCGCAATGGTCGCGATATTGCGAAAACTCCGCCGCAGCATGGAAGATTCCGCGAGCCATTCCTCCATCTCATCGCCCAATATGTCTTCGGCGAATAGCCGTTCAACGCCGGTCGGTTCAAAGGCGGACCAGATCGCCAGCACATAATCCGTGCCCACATAGCCAAGCGGCCCCATGCCGAGGCGTTCCATGCGCTTCGTCACCAAAAGCCCAAGCGTCTGATGCGCCAAGCGGCCTTCGAAAGTATAGGCCACCAGAAACCAGCGCCCGCCGCGCGGGAAGGTTTCAACCAAAAGCCCATCGCGCGGCGGCAATTCACTCCGCAGGCTTTGCAGCTTCAGCCATTCCTGCACGGGTGCGGGCAAATGCGCCCAGCGCGCAGGATCATGCAAAATCGCGCGCACCCTAGCGGCAAGCCAGGTGGTAAGCGGCATGCGGCTGCCCGCATAAACCGGCACGCGCGGTTCATCGCCAGCGCCGGGGCTGACGATCACCGCCGCCGGGTCAAGCCTTTCATAGCGCACCACCTGACCGGCAAACAGAAAGCAATCGCCGGACGCGAGGGTGGAGACGAACCATTCCTCCACCTCGCCCAAGGTCCCGCCGCCGCGCATCCGCACCTTGATCATCGGGGTTTCGACGATGGTACCAAGATTCAGCCGGAATTGCCGCGCCACACGCGCATCGCGGATATGCAGCCGGCCTTCGGAATCACGAAACAGCCGACGAAAACGCTCATAAGCCGCCAGCGCATAGCCACCATCTTCGACAAAACGCACCACATCATCGAAATCACGCCGCGTAAGGGCAGCATAGGGCGCGGCGCGGATCACTTCCGCATAAAGTTCATCCGGATGAAATGGCGCGTGGCAGGCCATGGCGAGCACATGCTGCGCCAGCACATCAAGCCCGCCGGGGCGCGGTGGGTCGCCATCCAATTCGCCCGCGGCGGCGGCTTCCATGGCGGCGACGCATTCAATCACCTCAAACCGATTGGCCGGCACCAGCACGGCGCGCGATGGCTCATCCATGCGGTGATTGGCGCGGCCCACACGCTGCAATAGCCGCGCGACACCCTTGGGCGCGCCGATCTGGATGACCTGATCCACATCGCCCCAATCAATGCCGAGATCGAGTGAGGCAGTGGCGACCACCGCGCGCAGCTTGCCCGCCGCCATGGCCGCTTCCACCTTACGGCGCTGGTCAATCTCCAGGCTGCCGTGATGGAGTGCGATTGGCAGTGAAGCCTCATTCAGGCGCCATAATGCGGCGAAGCAAAGCTCTGCCTGGGCGCGGGTATTGACGAAAACAATGGTGACGCGCGCGGCTTCGATGCGCTGATAAACCTCAGGCATGGAAGCCAGGCCCATATGCCCGCCCCAGGGCAAATGGCCTTCCGGCAATTGCAGATCAAAAACCGGCGCCGCGCCGCCTTCCGCCGTGATCAACCGCACCGAACCCGCTTGTGCATCCGGCGCCAGCCAGGCGCGCAAGGCGTCCGGCACGGCGATGGTTGCGGAAAGCCCGATGCGTTTGGCGCCCGGCGCCAGCACAGCAAGGCGAGAGAGGCACAGCGCCAATTGATCGCCGCGCTTGGTGCCGGCCAGCGCATGAATTTCATCAATGATGATGCCGCCAAGCCCGGCGAAGAATTCGGCGGCGTCCGGCTGGGACAGCAATAGCGTCAGGCTCTCCGGCGTGGTCAGCAGGATATGCGGCGGTGCCGCGCGTTGCCGTGCCCGGCGATTGGCCGGCGTATCGCCGGTGCGGGTTTCGACCCGAATGGGCAGCGCCATATCGCCAATCGGCGCCATCAGATTGCGCGCGATATCCACCGCGAGTGCCTTGAGCGGCGAGATGTACAGCGTGTGCAAACCGTCGCGCGGCGTGGCGGCCAAATCCAGCAGCGTCGGCAGAAACCCCGCCAGCGTCTTGCCGCCGCCGGTTGGCGCCACCAGCAGCGCGTGATCGCCGCGCGCCACAGCATCCAAAACGGCAAGCTGATGCGGGCGCGGCTGCCAGCCACGCGCCGCAAACCAACCGGCAAAAGGTTCTGGTAATGTTCGCATTCAGCGCTATCTATGGCGTGACAAGCCGCCGACGCAAGACCGGAACCGCATGGCCTTTATCACCGCCCCCCATCCTGAGACCTGGCTGAAAGTCACTCCAGCCGGGCTATTCTGCGAACCGGGCGGGTTTTTCATTGACCCTCTGCGCGCCGTGGACCGTGCCGTGATCAGCCATGGCCATTCGGACCATGCGCGCCCCGGCCATGCAGCCGTGCTGGCGACGCCCGAGACACTCGCCATCATGACCGCGCGCTTGGGTGAAGGCCGCGCTGGCACCACGCAGCAAGCGCTGCGCTATGGGGAGGTGATCACCATCAATGGCGTGAAGCTTTGGCTGCGGCCGGCGGGGCATGTGCTGGGCTCGGCGCAGATTGCGCTGGAATGGCAGGGCAGCCGCGTGGTGGTCTCTGGCGATTACAAGCGCCGCGCCGATCCAAGCTGCGCGGCTTTTGAAGTTGAACGCTGCGATGTTTTCATCACGGAAGCGACCTTCGCGCTGCCGGTATTCCGCCACCCTGATGCGATGGGCGAGATTGCGCGGCTATTGCGCTCGGCAGCACTGTTCCCGGAACGCACCCATGTGATTGGCTGCTATGCGCTTGGCAAATGCCAGCGCCTGATCCGCATGTTGCGCCAGGCGGGCTATGATCGCCCGATCCATTTGCATGGCGCGCAACAGGCGCTTTGCGATGTGTATGAGGAACTGGGCATCGCCCTTGGCCCGCTGTTGCCCGCCACGGTGGCGCGGAAGGACGCGCTGAAGGGCGCGATTGTGCTGGCGCCACCTTCCGCCATTGCCGATCGCTGGGCGCGGCGGTTGGCGGAACCTGTGGTCGCGAATGCCTCTGGCTGGATGGGTGTGCGGCAGCGCGCGCGCCAGGGGGGCGTGGAATTGCCCTTGGTGATTTCCGATCACGCCGATTGGGATGAGCTGCTGGCCACCTGCGCGGAGACGGGCGCGCAGGAGGTTTGGGTAACGCATGGGCGCGAAGATGCGCTGATCCATGCGCTTGGGCTGCAAGGGATCAGGGGGCGCGCGCTCAATCTGATTGGGCGCGGTGAGGAAGATGGGGCAGAGGCGGCGTAAGGATCACCCCTTCCGCGTCGCCTCATACCGCGCCTTGGTCTCCGCATTGGGCGGGTAAAGGCCGGGCAGCGGCACGCCCTTGCCGACTTCTTCCATGATCCAGGCTTCCAGGCGTTCCTGTTCCACCGCGGCATCCACCACGGCATCCAGCAGCGCTTGCGGGATCACCACCGCGCCATCGGCATCGGCCACAATGATATCGCCCGGCACCACGGTGACGCCGCCGCAGCCAATGGTTTCCTGCCAGCCGACGAAATTCAGCGCCGCCACCGAAGCCGGCGCCACATAGCCCTGGCAATAGACAGGCAAGCCCGTGCCGATCACGCCCGCGCCATCGCGCACCACGCCATCCGTCACGAGGCCAGCGACACCCTTTTTCGCCATGCGCGCGCACAGGATATCACCGAAAATCCCGGCCGCCTTGCTGCCCATCGCATCCGCGACCGCAACGCAACCTTCCGGCATGTCTTCAATTGCTGCACGTGTGGAACGTGGTGAGGACCAGCTATCCACCGTCGCCAAATCTTCGCGCGTCGGCGTGAAGCGGAGCGTGAAGGCAGGCCCCACAATGCGGCGGCGGTCGCCCTGAACGATCGGGTTCGATCCCGCGATGTAGCAAAACCGCACGCCCTTCTTCAGCAGCACGGTTGTCAGCGTCGCGGTGGTAACCGCTTCAAGCGCGGTCTTTTGGGCGGGGGTCAGGGCCATGGGTGCATCCTTTCAAACTCTCGCGCCCCAATACAGCCTTGGCGCCATCGGGCAAGATGCGGCGCCCTAGCTGCGCGACCAGCCAATCCGCCCCATCGCGCCACAGCCCGCGCAATCGGGCTTCCAGGCGCCATGTTCCGCGCCACAGGCATCGCACCGCCAGCGCGGCGCGCCAGCGGCATTGGCCGCTTCACGCAGCCAAGCGGCCTCGGCTGCGCGGCCCTCGGCGCTATCGCCATGCTCGGCGCGTTCCAATTCCGCCAAAAGCAGAAAGGTGCGCCGATCCGCCGCACCGCTATGCACCAAGCCATCCAATTCACTGCGCGCCCGGCCCGTGAGCCCCGCCGCCAGCGCGACCCGCGCCATCAAAAGCCGCGCTTCGGGATGGCTGGGGTTGCGATGCGTCAGGTCTTCCACCGCCTTCACGCGGGCGAGTGGCGCCGGGACAGCCTCGATCCAGGCCGCGCCCAAATCCGGATGCGGCGCGGCATTCCAGGCGGCTTCCAGGACGCTGCGCGCGCGGCGCTGGCTGCCTGCCGCCATCAACCGCGCCGCCTGCGCCAAAGCCGCCGGCGCAAATTTCACATCCGCCGCGACCGCTTGCTTTTCCAATTCCGCTGCCTTGGAGGCATCGGGTTCCGCTGCTGCGGCTGCCAGCGCAAAGGCAGCGCGCGGGCCATCCGGTGGGCAAAGCGCCAGCGCTTCCCGCCAATCCCGCGTGCGTTCCGCAAGCAGCCGGCGTTCCTCACGGAGCCAGGCCGCACCAGGTTGCGCTGCCTCGGCCTCCCGCGCCAGGCGCTGGGCTTCGGGCCAATCCTCGCGCTGCATGGCTTGCCGGAGCAGCCCGCGCAGCCCGAGGAAGCGCGCCCCAGAATCTTCCGACAATTTCTTGAAAATCGCCCCGGCAGCATCTTCCTTGCCGGCGAGTTTTTCGGCCTCGGCGGCCAGCAACAAGGTTTGCGGCGTATCGCCCAAAAGTGTTCGCGCGCGGCGGGTTTCTTGCAGGGCGCGCGGTGCGGTGCCGGCACCAAGCGCGATCAGCGCGCGCGTGATGGCCAGATCGCCATCCGCCCGGCGTCGCGCGGCACGGCGGAGCCCCATCCTGCCCGGCACACCGCGGGACCACGCCCATAGCCGCAAAGCGCCATGCAGCAGAATAAAGCCCAGCGCCAGAAGCGCAGCCGCCACCGGCACGGGCAGGCCAATCCAAAAATCACCGGCGCGGATTTCAACCGTGCCGCCCAGCCTGAGCAGCCAAAGCGTAATCGCGGCGACGCCAATCAGCGCCGCCAGCAGCAAAAGCGCCTTGCTCATGGCGCGTCAGCCCCCGGCCAGGGTGATGATGGCCGCGCGTGCCGCGAGCAGTGCCTGCGCTTCCGCTTCCCAGGGGCCAAGCGCTGCTCGGGCTGCGGGTGGCAGGGGCGAAAGCCTGCCCAAGGTGCCGGATAGATCGCCCGCTTCCAGGGCTCGGCGTGCCGCTTCCAAGGCGGCGGCGGCCTCATCGCCCCAAATGATGGTCTCACCGCGCCTGATGGTGATCAGCCCCGCCAGCCGGGCCGAGGCGCTTTCCAGAATGGATTGGCCTTCCCGCGCTGGTTCACTCGCGGCGCGCGCCGCGCGGGCGGCATCTTCAAACGCGAGGCGAAGTGCGGCTTCGGTCGGCGGGCTGGCCGAGGCAAAGCGGCTGAGCGCTGCCGGTGGGTTGGGGAAGGGCGCAAGGGTCGGACCAAGCGCCTGCCCCGCATCCAGCCGGGCACGCAGCGCGGCGATGGCCTGCACGCGATTGGTCCGCGCCTCAAGCCCCGCAATACGTGCTTGTGCCGCTTCCAGCGCCTGTAGCCGGGCGCCAAGCGCGGATTCAGCGCCGGCGAGCCTGCCTTCCAGGGCGGTGCCGGCCGCGGCGATGCGCTCGGCTTCCAGCTTTTCGGCGGCTTCCAGGCGTGCAAGCAGGCTGCGCGCCAGGTCTTCGGTCCGGCGCAAAGCCTCGGCATCGGCGGCTTGCAGCCGGGCGGCGATGGCATCCTGCCGCTCGGTCAGGCGATCGAGCCGTGTGGCCAGGGTTTCGGCCAAGGCGCGCGGAGCAAGGCCGGAGGTATCGAGGCTTGGCGCCGGCCTGCCTTCCAGCCCGGCAAGGCGGGCTTCCAGCGCTTCCAGCCGCTGAGCGATGGGCGCCAGATCGGGTGCCGCAGCGGCGCGGGGCCGCGCTTCCAGCGCGGTGATCCGTGCTTCCAAAGGCGCGGCATTGAAGCCGGGCCGCGACTCCAAGGCGGCAAGCCGCGCTTCCAGCGGGCCCAGATTGGGCAGGGGCGGGGCGCTCGGGCGTGGCGTGATCAGCAGCCAGCCAAGCGCAAATACCAGCACCGCGCCGCCGGCAAAAAGCGGCAGCAACAAAGGATCAAGGCGGCGCTTAGGCGCGGGTGAGGTCTCAGTCATGGGCGCTTCCTTAGCACATCCGGGTCGCCAAGGCATGCCAACAAGGCAGCGTGATCTGGCCTGCTTGCGGTGCGGATTTCCTGCCAGGGCAGGGCGGCGAGGCGCGCGGCAATGCGCGGGCTGAGTGCAATGGCGATGATGTTTTGGACGGAATTTTCCAAACCGGCATGGCGCAGCAGGCGCATCGCCTCCTGCGCAGCGCGTGGGGAGGTGAAAAGCGCGGCATGAATGCGCCCTTCCCGCATGGCTTGGCGCGCTTCTTCCGGCAATGCGGCGCTGGGCCGCGCGGCATAAACCACGCGGCGGAGCACGCGAAATCCCTTGGCACGCAAGGCAGAAGCGAGATCAAGCGCATAGCCTTCCCCAACGGCCAGGCAAAGCGTGCCCGCTTCGGGCTTCAGTGTTGCGCCAATCAGTGCTGCCAGTGCCTGCGCATCCCCCGCCGCCGCGCGCACATCACCAAAACCGCGCGCGCGGGCCTCAGCGGCTGAGGCTTCGCCAACCGCAATCACGGGCAGTTCAGCAGGCGGCAAGGCGCGGGCGGCGGCGCGGCTGGTGATGATGATGGCCTGGCAATTTGTTGGCGGTTGGAAGGGCAGGGCGGTCAGCGTGAGCGCTGGCGCCAGCACCGCTTCCCACCCAAGTGCGGCAACAGCGCGCGCGGATTCCGCCGCGCCTGGCTCCGGACGGGTGATCAGAATGGCGCGCGATGCGCGGGCGGCCTGACGCGGCATGATGCAAGGCTAGACTTGATAGGGCGCGTTTGGCGAGGATGCTGGCAGGCCCTGCGCATGCTTAGCCCAGACGCCTTGTCTATCGCGTGCCAGTAGGGGTTCCGACCAGTTCAGCGATCCTCAGAAGATCAAGCGGCGGATAAATGCCAAGTTGCGCTGCTGCGTTCATATTGATGACCAGCGAATAGCGCTGCAATCTTTCGATTGGAATGCTGCCCACCAATTGCCTTTTCAGCAGGATTTGTTCCGCCTTATAGCCGGCAAAGGCGCCTGCATTCACATATTTGGTTACCATGCCAAACAGCGCGCCGGCCTCATAAATGGGGCTCTCGGTTGCGGAAATGACCGGCACCTTGGCTGCCGTGGCAAGCCTGACGATGGTCTGCGCATTGGCAATCATGGATGAATCGGACGGCAGATAGACAAAGTCGGGCCGGGCCGCGAGCATCCGTTCCATCGCATGCTCAATTTCCGTGGTACTTGGGCGATGGCCGGTACCAAGCGGCGCTTCGATCAGTTCATATTCAAGGCTACTTGCAAGCTGACGTAGTTGGACAACCGCCAGCAGGGAATTCACCTCGGCCAAATTATAGATGACGCCGAGTTTTCGGATGGGCGCAAAGCGCTGCATGGCACTGATCTGATCGCGTAGCGGAACCAAATGCGAAACCCCGGTCACATTGCGCCCGGTTGCGGCAAGCCCATCCGCAAGGCCGGCACCGACAGGATCGGCGACGATGTTGAAGACCACAGGGATATCCACAAGGTGACGGTTCCGGTCCACTGAACCAAGAACGCCAACCACTTCCTGGGTTACCGTTGTTCCAAAAGAATAGACCAGATCCACGCGCCTTTGCCTGGCTTCATTGAGGAATTGGCGGATTTTCGTACGGTCACCGTCAATGTCACGGATCAGGAATTCGACCGGGACACGTTCCTTCAAATAAAGCATGAAGGCCTCTTCCGCCGTGGTCTGGCCACGGAAAAGGATCAGCATGACCGTATAATTGCTGCGTTGTGCCATGGCGCTTCGCATCAGAAATGGCGTGGAGAGCGGCAAGCTGAGCAGGCCACCAATAAGTAATCTGCGCATGGCTTTTCCTGTGTTCATGATGGTGACGTCGGGCGTTTTTCGGGCAGGAACAGCAATAGGGTGAAGGCTGTTGTTGCCACGAAAATCAGCCCCGCCATAACGACGAAGGCATTCACGAAATTTGAAAGTGCGATCATGGCGCCAAGCATTATGGGGCCAAGCAGCATGCCGATACGTTCGATCATACGAAAAATACCAACAGCAGCGGCTTGCCCGACTTCCTTCACCACGGCTTCGCAGCGATCATTGATCAGCGTCATTTGAGAGGAAACGCCAATGGCATGCCCGATCCCGAGCCCGATGACAGCAAGGGCGGCGCCCATACCACCTTCGACGAAAAGTGGCATGGCAATGGCAATCGCAGCCGCATAGCCACCAATCATGACAAAGCGCCAACGATGCCGCGCGCGATCGGCGAATTGGGCGACCAGAGGGCTTAGCATGATGATC
>JBIKWX010000121.1:0-9837 GCA_044356095.1 Roseomonas sp. | reverse complement strand
GGATGCGCTGGTGATTGATATCGCCGGTGAGGCTTCGATCCTGATGAATATTCAGGAAATGGGCACGCTTGCGCAATATCGCCTGCCGGTGAAGGTGTTCATTCTGAACAATGAATATATGGGTATGGTGCGCCAATGGCAGGAATTGCTGCATGGCGGGCGCTATTCCGAAAGCTATTCGGCATCCCTGCCGGATTTTGTGAAGCTTGCGGAAAGCTTCCATGCGGTTGGCATGCGCGCGGAAGGCATTGATGATCTTGATCGCGTGATCCGTGAGATGATCGCGATAGACAAGCCCGTGATTGCCGATATCGCTGTTGCCAAGGATGAAAACTGCTTCCCGATGATCCCATCGGGGGCCGCGCATAATGAAATGATCCTGGCACCGGGGCAGGAAGGTGGCGTCGCCGGCGTTACCGATGAAGGCAAGGTCCTGGTCTGAGGAGCGTTGAAATGTCTGATCTGAAAGGCGGCCAACGCGCCGCGACCATTGCTGTCCTGGTTGAAAATGAAGCGGGCGTATTGGCGCGCGTGATCGGCCTGTTTTCTGGCCGCGGCTATAATATTGATAGCCTGACGGTGGCGCCGGTGGATGAAACCGGGCGCATTTCACGCATCACGGTCGTCACCAGCGGCACGGATATGGTGATTGAACAAATCAAGGCGCAATTGGACAGGCTTGTGCCGGTGCATAAGGTGTCCGACCTCACCATCGAAGGCCCGCATCTGACGCGCGAATTGGCGCTGATCAAGGTTGTCGGCAAGGGCGACAACCGGATGGAAGTGCTGCGCCTGGCCGATGCCTTCCGCGCGCGCGTGGTGGATGCCACGACAGAAAGCTTCGTGCTTGAGATGACAGGCAATGCCGACAAGATTGATGCTTTCGTGGCCCTGATGCGCCCGATTGGCCTTACTGAGGTTTCGCGCACCGGCGCCGTTGCCATTGCGCGCGGGCCGAAGGGGATCATGGAATAGCGGAGGTGGCGGAAGCCCCGGGCAAGACGAAGGCTTTCGCCTGGGCGCTGTATGATTGGGCCAATAGTGGCTTTCCGACGGTGGTTTCCACCTTCGTCATCGCGGCCTATTTCACGCAAGGCATCGCGCCCGATCCGGTGACAGGCCAGGCGCAATGGGGTTGGATGCAAACCCTGGCCGCGATCGCCATTGCTTTGCTTTCGCCCGTATTGGGCGCCATTGCCGATCAGGGGCGGCGGCGGCGCGCGATGCTCGCACTCTGCACGCTGCTGACCGCAAGCTTTACCGCGCTGATCTGGTTCGCGCGCCCCGACCCTGCCGATGCGCTTTACGCTCTGATCTGTATCGGCCTGGCTACCATCGCCTTTGAATTGGGCACGGTCTTCTACAACGCCATGCTGCCCGGCCTGGTGCCGGAAGAACGCATGGGCCGGCTTTCCGGTTTGGCCTGGGGGCTTGGGTATGCGGGCGGGCTTGCGTGTTTGGCGCTGGCACTTGTGCTGTTCATTCAGCCCAACCCATCCCCCTTTGGCCTTGATCGCGGCGCCGCAGAGCATGTGCGCGCCACGGCGCTTCTGGTCGCGGTTTGGATTGTAGTGTTTGGTTGGCCGGTGCTGCTGGCGCTCCCTGACCCTGCCGGGCCGCGGCCTGGGCTGCTACAGGCCATGCGCGCTGGCCTCGCTGAGACACGCAGCATCCTGCGCGGCCTGCCGCAGCACCCGGCCATGGCGCGGTTTTTGGTGGCGCGGCTGTTTTATACCGATGGCCTCAATACGCTGTTTGCCTTCGGCGCGATCTATGCCGCCGGCGTGCATGGCATGGGGTTTGAGGAAATTCTGCTGTTTGGCATTGCCATGAATGTCACGGCGGGGCTGGGCGCTGCCGGCTTTGGGCTGATTGAGGATCGGCTCGGCGCCAAGCCCACTGTGCTGATGGCGCTTGGTGCCATGATTGTGTTGGGCAGTTTCCTGCTGCTGAGCAATGACAAGACCCTATTCTGGGCCTTGGCGCTGGCGCTTGGGCTCTTCATGGGGCCGGCCCAGGCGGCATCGCGCACGCTGATGGCGCATATGGCCCCGCCCGAGGAAGTGGCGGCGCATTTCGGCCTTTTCGCGCTTTCCGGGCGCGTGACGGGCTTTCTTGGCCCGGCGGTCTTGGCGCTGGTCACCGAAGCCACCGGCAGCCAGGCTTGGGGCCTTGCGACCGTGATCGCCTTCCTCGCCCTTGGTGCGGCCATCCTGGCGCCCATGCGTGTGGCGCGCCATGGCTAAATCCCGCTTGCTTCTGCCATAGTCCCGCCGTGGAGGCATGCGAGCACCCCTTCATGGCAGAGGATAAATCTGAGGCCGCCTGGGCGGCGCTGATGGCTTTGGCGGCACGGCCGGGGGCTGCGGAAATTCGCCCGCTTTTCGCGGCTGACCCTGATCGTTTCGCGCGGTTCTCACGCCAGGCCGGCGTTGTGCTGCTCGATTTTTCCAAAACCGCACTGTCTGACGAAGTGCTTGCCGCTTTGCTCGCCCTTGCCGAAGCGCGCGATGTCGCAGGCTTTCGCGCGCGGCTTTTCGCCGGTGCGGCGGTGAATGAAACGGAAGGCCGCGCCGCGCTGCATATGGCACTGCGCGCCGCGCCTGATGATCAATTCAGCGCGGGTACTGAAAACATCATGCCCGAAGTGCTTGCGGTGCGCGCGCGTATGGAGGAATTCACCCGCGCCGTACATGAGGGGCGCATCCTGACAGCCAAGGGTGAGCGTTTCACCGATGTGCTGAATATCGGCATTGGCGGATCGGATCTTGGTCCGGCCATGGTGGCGCGCGCCCTATGGACTCCTGATGCACCGCTGCGCGGGCATTATTTGGCGAATGTGGATGGCCATGCCTGGGCGGAGATGCAAGCGAAGCTCGATCCCACGCGCACGCTGGTGCTGGTTGCGTCCAAAACCTTCACCACGCAAGAAACCATGGCCAATGCCGCGCTGGCGCGTGAGTGGCTGCGCGCTGCCTTGGGTGAGGCTGGTGCTTCGCAGCATATGGCGGCCCTTTCCACCAATCTTGCCGCGACCGGCGCTTTCGGCATTTCCCCTGATCGCGTCTTTGGTTTTCGTGATTGGGTCGGCGGGCGATTTTCGCTCTGGAGTGCGATTGGGCTGTCACTCGCGCTGGCGCTTGGCTGGGATGCTTTCGCGCGGCTGCTGGCTGGCGCACGCGTGATGGATCAGCATTTCCGAGACGCCCCGCTCGCCGAAAACCTGCCGGTGCTGCTGGCGCTGGTGGAGGTCTGGCACGTGAATGGGTTGGGTTACCCAAGCCGCGCTGTGCTGGCCTATGATGATCGCCTTTCGCGCTTGCCCGCGCATTTGCAGCAGGTGGAAATGGAAAGCCTGGGCAAGCGTGTGGTGCTTTCTGGGGCGCCCTTGCAGCGCGCTTCCGGCCCCGTGGTGTTTGGGGAACCAGGCACCAATGCGCAGCATTCCTTCATGCAATTGCTCCATCAGGGCACCACGCCTGTGCCGGTGGATTTCATTCTGGTGGCGCGGCCCGATCACGCCCATGCCGATAGCCATCGCAAACTCCTCGCCAATGGCCTCGCACAAGCCGAGGCGCTGTTGATGGGCAAGGATGCAGCGGCCGTTATTGCCGAAATGCGGAGTGCTGGTGTGGCAGAGGCCGAAATTGCGCGCCTTTTGCCGCATCGCGTTTTCCCTGGTGATCGGCCAAGTGTGACCATGCTGCTGCCGCAACTTGATGCCTTCACCCTCGGCCAATTGGTCGCCCTTTATGAACACAAGGTCGCGGTGCTTGGCGCGCTCTGGGGCATCAATCCCTTTGATCAATGGGGGGTGGAGCTTGGCAAGCAACTCGCCAGCGCCATCCTGCCGGAACTGAGCGCCGGCGCGGCGCAAAAGCCGCATGATGGGTCAACCGCTGGGCTGATCGGCAAGCTGGCGGCGCTATGGCCGGAAGGTCGCGCATGACCGCGCCCTATATCCAAGCACTTGCCCGCGATGGCGCGCA
This sequence comes from Roseomonas sp., assembly GCA_044356095.1. GTDB lineage: Bacteria > Pseudomonadota > Alphaproteobacteria > Acetobacterales > Acetobacteraceae > Neoroseomonas. The sequence goes on along the minus strand of JBIKWX010000121.1, from coordinate 5,848 downwards.
TCGCTTCAGCAAGCAGCCAGCACAAAGCCTGACACTTCTGACGGGGCTTGGCGTGGAAGGCGACGCACATGCTGGTGTGACGGTGAAGCATCGCTCCCGCGTCGCGCGCGATCCATCACAGCCCAATCTGCGCCAGCTTCATTTGCTGCATGCGGAAATCTTCGAAGAACTCGCGCCCCAGGGTTTTGCGCTGAAGGCCGGCGACATTGGTGAGAATGTGACAACGCGCGGGCTTGATCTGCTCGGGCTTGGCACTGGTACGCGACTTTGCCTCGGGACCGAGGCGATTATTGAAATCACCGGGCTCCGCAATCCCTGTGCGCAGCTCGATCATTTCCAGGCGGGGCTGATGGCGGCAATGCTCGGGCGCGATGCAGCGGGCGGGCTGATCCGAAAATCCGGCGTCATGGCGATTGTGCTGCAAGGTGGTGTGCTGCGCGCAGGTGATCCGATCATCGTGATCCCGCCCGCCGGTCCGTATCGGCCCTTGCAGCCGGTGTGACTCGCGACTCGAAGCTTCTGCTATAAGGGCGACATGTCCGCCGCCCCCCTTTCGGCCCCGCGCCCGGCCATTCGCCTGCTGCCGGAGACCACCGCGAACCGCATCGCGGCCGGTGAGGTGGTGGAACGCCCGGCTGCCGCGCTCAAGGAAATTGTCGAAAACGCTTTGGATGCGGGGGCCAGGCGCATTGCCGTGACGCTGGAAGGCGGCGGCATGGACCGTATTCTGGTGGAAGATGACGGCATTGGCATGGGGCCGGATGATCTGGCGCTGGCTGTCGAGCGCCACGCCACTTCCAAATTGCCGGAAGAAGCGACTTTGTTCCGCATTGCGACGCTTGGCTTCCGCGGTGAGGCCTTGCCTTCCATCGGCGCGGTGGCGCGGCTTGCCATCACGTCTTGCCCGCAGGGTGGCACCGCGCATCGGATCGTTGTGGAAGGGGGCGTGAAGGGCGATGTCGCCCCGGCCTCTGGCGCGCCTGGTACGCGGGTTGAGGTGCGGGATTTGTTTTTCGCCACCCCGGCAAGGCGGAAATTCCTACGCCATCCCCGCACGGAAGCCGAACATGCGGTGGAAGCGGTGCGCCGCCTGGCTTTGGCCTGGCCGGAAGTGACGTTTCGCGTTCAAAGCGATGGGCGGGAGGTGCTGTCCCTGCCGGCGGCCGATCAGGAAGGCCGCATCAGGCAAGTGCTGGGGCCGGATTTCGCCGCCGCGGCGGTGCCGGTGGAAGCGGTTTCCGAAACCCTTGATATCAGTGGCTTGGCGGCGCTGCCTTCGCATCATCGCCCGACCACGCTTGGCCAGCATTTGGTGGTGAACCGCCGCCCGGTGCGTGATCCGCTGCTGCGCGTTGCCTTGCGCGTCGCTTACCGCGATGTGATCCCGCAAGGCCGCCACCCGGCAGCGGCGCTTTTCCTGCAAGTGCCGCCGGACTCCGTGGATGTGAATGTGCATCCGATGAAGACCGAGCTGCGCTTCCGTGATGGGGAGGCGGTGCGCGGTGCCTTGATTTCCAGCCTGCGCAAGGCGCTTGCGATCGGGGCCGGGACGGTGGTGGCGGTGCCCTCCCTTACCGATGCGGCGCCCGTGACCGGCTTCAGCGAAGCGCTGCCCGTTCTGCCCCAATCCATGCCGCGCCCAGCTGGGCTGCCGCAGCCGCGCCTGCCCTTGGGCTTTCGCCCGCCGAACCTGCCGCCGCCGGCTACCACGCCTTTGGATGCCGCGCATCCGCTGGGCCGTGCCGTGGCGCAGATACTCGATACCTACATCATCGCCGAAGCGGCGGATGGCGCTTTGGTGCTGGTGGATCAGCACGCCGCGCATGAACGCCTGACGCATGAGGCGCTGAGTGCGCAGCTGCGTGATGGCAGCGTGCGGGCGCAGCCTTTGCTGGTGCCGGCGGTGGTGGATATGCCGCCCGCCGATGCGGCGCGCTTGTTGGGGGCTGCGGAAGCGCTCGCGCGGCTGGGCCTGGAAATTGAAGGCTTTGGCGCGGGGGCGGTGCTGGTACGAAGCCTGCCGGCCCTGCTCGGCGCCGCCGATCCCGCGCCGCTGCTGCGCGATATGGCGGAGGAATTGGCGGTGGATGCGGAAAGCATCGCCCTGGAACGCAAGCTGGATGCGGCGATTGCCAGGCTTGCCTGCCATGGCAGCATTCGCGCCGGGCGGCGGCTTAATGCCGCCGAGATGGACGCGCTGCTGCGCCAGATGGAAGCGACCCCGCGCGCTGCGACCTGCAGCCATGGCAGGCCGACAGTCTTGAAGCTGGATGCGGCGGGGTTGGAGCGGATGTTTGGGCGGCGGTAGATTATAGGAATAGTTTCACGTGAAACGCTGGCGTCTTACCCGCCATAAGCCAGCACCGCCGCCGCCAAATCCTCCCCGGCCCAGCCCACGGATTTGAAGGCGGTGATCTGATCCGCGTTTTGCCGGCCCGGATGGGCGCCACGGCAAAGTTCCGCCAAATCCGCCGCCACATGGTCTGGCGTAATCGCGCCCTCCGCGATGGCCTGCACCACGTCGCCGGCTTCAGCGAGGCCCCCGGCGCGGGTATCCACCACCAAACGGGCGCGCTTCAGCGCCAGCGCATCGGCTTCGCGCATATCGGGCCGATAGGCGCCGACCAGATCAAGATGCACACCGGGCTGTAGCGCCGCGCCGGGGATCAGCGCATCGGTCGCGAGTGTGGCGGCGCTAATGATATCGGCGGCGGCGAAATCGGGCGCAGCCACCGCCCGCGCCGGCATTCCATGTGCGGCAAGCTGCCCGGCCAGACGCGCCGCATTCTCGCCCTTGCGTGACCAGATCGCGATATCCTTGATCGGAAAACAGGCAGCATAAGCCTCGGCCAGGGCATGGGCGACCTTGCCGCTGCCGAGCAGCAGCAGGCGAGAGCTCTCGGGCCGGGCCAGATAGCGCGCGGCGAGAAGGCTCGCCGCCGCCGTGCGCCGATCCGTCAATTCGCCGCCATCCAACATGGCCAGCGGTGCGCCGGTGGTGGCATCGGACAGCAAATAGCTGGCATGCACGGCAGGCAGGCCGCGCGCATCATTGCCTGGCGCGACATGCACAATCTTCACGCCATAATGCCCGCCGGCGCGCCAGGCCGGCATCAGCAGCAGGGTGTTTTGCGCCCCGGCGCCATCATCCCAAGCATGGCGGTGCCGAAGCGGCGCTTCGCAGCCCTGCCGGAACATCTCGGCCAGGGCTTCGATCAGCCTGTCCCAGGGCAGGGCTGCCCGGATTGCTGCCTTATCCATCTGCCGCATGGTTTTGCCTCCGCGATTCCCATTTCGCATGTGGCATTGCCGCCGGGGGTTGGGAAGCTTTGGCGCGGGAATTGCTGAGCTTTCACCTGGATGCACCCGCGCCCAACCGGAGAACCGCGCTTGATCAAGCCATTAGCCGCCGAGCCTTGCCTAGCCAGTAAGCAACGGGGCATGCCCCCGCTGCGCGGCGCTTGCGGGGATGGCCCGCTATCCGGTAACGCTCTGCTTTCGAAAGCGGCAGGCAGCAGGCCGCACGAGAACTACCCCGCCCCCAGGGTCAGGCAAGAATGCAGGAGAGGCGCATAATGTCCGATACGACGAGCGATCCGCGCTATAAGCGGCGCCCGCCCAAACGCCCGCTCCGGCTTTCCTGGTCGGATGAACGGGTGCGCGGCATTTTCTGGCAAATCGTGGTCGTCGCTGCGGTCGGCAGCCTGATCTATTGGCTCTACAGCAATACCTCTCACAATCTGGCGGTGCGGCGCATTGCGACCGGCTTTGGCTTCCTCAATCGCGAAGCCGGCTTGCCGATTGCGGAAAGCCTGATTTCCTATGAGCCAACGGATACCTATCTGCGCGCGCTGATGGTGGGCGTCTTGAATACGCTGAAGGTCGCCGTGGTGGGCGTGGTGCTGGCCACCATCCTTGGCACCGCGATCGGCATTGCGCGGCTTTCCAAGAATTTCCTGCTGTCGCGCATTGCCGGCGCTTATATCGAGATCATTCGAGATTTGCCGCTGCTGCTGCAATTGCTGTTCTGGTACACGATCCTGCAGGGCCTGCCCGGGCCGCGCCAGGCGTTGAAGCCGATGGAAGGCGTGGTGCTGTCCAATCGTGGCCTCAAGCTGCCGGCGCTGGTTTGGGAAAACCCGCATACGGCGGCTTTGGTTGTCTGTCTTCTCGGCATTGTCGCAACCTGGGTCTATGCGCGCATGGCCCGCGCCAAGCAGATGGCAGATGGTCAGCCGCGCAAGGTCTGGCCTGCCGCGCTTGGGATGATTTTGGTGTTGCCGGTAGTGGTTTGGTATGCACTCGGCGCACCGTGGGAGATTGAATACCCCGTGCTGCGCGGCTTCAATTTCCGTGGCGGGATCAATGTCAGCCCCGAATATTTCGCGCTGCTGATCGGCCTTGTCACCTATACGGCGGGCTTCATCGCCGAAGTGGTGCGCGCGGGCATCATGTCGGTCAATCACGGGCAATGGGAAGCGGCGCAGGCGCTTGGCCTCAAGCATGGTTCGGTGCTGCGGCTGATTGTGATGCCGCAGGCGCTACGCGTCATCATTCCGCCCATGACATCGAATTACCTGAACCTGACGAAGAATTCCTCGCTCGCGGTGGCGATCGGCTATCAGGATATTGTCTCCATCGCCAATACCACGCTCAATCAGACGGGGCAGGCGATTGAAGGCATTGCCATCATCATGGCGGTCTATCTGACGATCAGCCTTTCGATCAGCCTATTCATGAATTGGTACAATGCGCGCATTGCGCTGGTTGAACGGTAAGGAGGCCAGCCATGAGCGACGCAAGCATTTCCACCGGGCCCCGCAAGCCGCCGATCACGGCAGTGGGGCCAATTGCCTGGGCCAGGGCCAATCTGTTTTCTGGTTGGCTTTCCACGGCTGTGACTCTGGCCATGGGCTATCTGCTGATCAAATTCGCGCTGTCCTTCATTGATTGGGCTTTTGTGAATGCGATCTGGTCCGTGCCATCCAATGCGCAGGGGCCGCAGACGCAAGCCTGCCGGGATTTGCGCGGGAGTGGCGCCTGCTGGGCGGTGATTGGCGAAAAGCACCGCTTCATGCTGTTTGGCACCTATCCCTATGAACAGCATTGGCGCCCGGCCTTGGCCTGCGTGCTGTTCGTAGTGCTCTATGTCATTTCTGCCATGCGGCGCTTCTGGCGCTGGGAATTGGCGCTGATCTGGGTTGGGATGCTGACCGCGATTGGTGTGCTCATGTGGGGCGGGGTTTTTGGCCTGACCTATGTGCCGCAGGAACGCTGGGGTGGCTTGCCGATTACGCTGATCCTGGCGACCTTCGGGCTTGCTTTCGCTTTTCCGCTTTCCATTCTGGTGGCGCTTGGCCGGCGTTCGTCGCTACCCGCGATCAAGGTGCTGTGCGTGCTGTATGTTGAGCTTATTCGCGGCGTGCCGCTGATCAGCCTGCTGTTTATGGCGAGCGTGATGTTCCCCCTGTTTCTGCCGGAGGGGATGAATATTGATAAGCTGCTGCGCGCGCAGATCGCCATCATCCTGTTCGCCGGCGCCTATCTGGCCGAGGTGGTGCGCGGTGGGCTGCAAGCCCTGCCCAAGGGGCAATATGAAGCCGCCGATGCCATGGGGCTTTCCTTCTGGCAAAAGACCGGGCTGATCATCCTGCCGCAGGCCCTGCGCATGGTGATCCCGCCCTTGGTCAATACCTTCATCGGTTTCTTCAAGGATACGTCGCTGGTGTTGATTATCGGCATTTTCGATCTGCTCACCGCCGGCAAGACCGCGATTGTGGAGCCCGCATGGCAGGGCTTCGGCGTTGAGGTCTATGTCTTTATCGGCAGCATCTATCTGGTTTTCTGC
>JBIKWX010000379.1:0-2719 GCA_044356095.1 Roseomonas sp. | reverse complement strand
CGGCCTTGTTGGTTTCGATCTGCGCATCCGAAAGCAAGGGCCGCGCCTCATCCCGGAAGGAAGGATCGCCCACCTTCGTTGTGCCACCACCCATCAGCACCACCGGGCGATTGCCGGTCTGCTGCATCAGGCGCAGCAGCATGATCTGCACCAAGGACCCGACATGCAGGCTATCTGCGGTCGCATCAAAGCCGATATAGCCGGCGAGCGGCCCAGCCTGCAGCCGCGCCAGAAAGGCGCCTTCTTCGGTGGTTTGGTGAATATAGCCGCGTTCCCGCGCCACATGCAGGAAATCGCTTCGCGCACTGTTCATGATGCTATCCGGTTTGTCGAAACTCACTGCCTGCCGGGGGCTTCCACCGACAGGCGCGCGGGGGTAGCACGTCCCCATCATGCTGAGAACCATCGGCCTTATGAGTGGCACGTCACTGGATGGCGTGGATGCTGCCTATCTGGAAACAGATGGGGAGGCGATTGCGCGCTTCGGCCCGCGCCAGACCCTGCCCTATGACCCTGCGCTCCGCCGCGCGCTGAGGTCCCTGCTGGACCGGGCCGAAAGCCTGACGCCCAATGACCCGGAATTGCTGGATGCCACGCGCCGCCTGACCGAACGCCATGCCGAAGCGGTGGAAGCCATTGGCCTGCCGGCGGATCTGATTGGTTTTCACGGCCAGACCATCCTGCATCGCCCCGCCGCCCCGGGGCGGAGCGGCACCCCCTTCACCTGGCAGATCGGCGATGCCGCGATGCTGGCGCGCCGCACGGGCATGAGTGTCGCTTATGATTTCCGCAGCGCCGATGTCGCCGCCGGCGGCCAGGGCGCGCCCTTGGTGCCGGTGTTTCATCGCGCCCTTGCCACGCCCTTGCCGAAGCCGCTCGCCATTCTGAACCTTGGCGGCGTTGGCAATGTGACCTGGCTGGGGCCAGAGGGGGAGATGCTCGCCTTCGATACCGGCCCGGCCAATGGGCCGCTTGATGATTGGGCGCGGCAGCATACGGGCAAGGATTATGATGCGGCAGGCAAGCTCGCTTTGGCCGGTCAGGCGGATGGCGCGGTGCTGGGGCGGCTGATGGCGCATCCTTATCTGGCCGCACCGCCGCCGAAATCGCTTGATCGCCTGGATTTTGACCGTGCGCTGCGGGAAGCGGGCGCAGGCAGCCTTTCCGCCGCTGATGGTGCGGCGACCCTGGTCGCTTTCTGTGCCGTCTGCGTGGCTGCTGCCGGGCGGCATTTCCCGGAACCGCCGCTGCAATGGCTGGTCGCGGGTGGCGGGCGGCGTAACCCAGCGCTCATGAAGGCACTCGGCGGCGCTTTGGAAGAACCGGTGCGCCCGGTTGAGGTCGCCGGCTGGGATGGCGATGCGCTGGAAGCCCAGGCTTTTGGCGTGCTGGCGGCCCGAGTCGCACGCGGCCTGCCGCTGAGCTTCCCCGGCACCACCGGCGCGCCGCACCCGCTGACGGGCGGGCGGATTATCGGCGCACTATTATAGTCACTCCCGCCAAGGGTGCTGGTTCCACAGCGCCTGATAGCGCGTCCGCAGCGCCAAAAGCTCCGCCCGATAGGCATCGGGGGCGAGGAAGCGCAGCGGCAGGAATTGCTGATCGGCAAGCTTTTGGAATTCGGGGTTATCCACGGTCTTTTTCACAGATTCAGCCAAGCGCGTGATGATCTCAGCAGGCATGCCCGCTGGTGCCGCCATGCCGCGCATGGACCCCTCCACCACATCAAAGCCCAATTCGCGCAGGGTTGGGATGGTGGGCGCGCGGTCCCAGCGGGTTTCACCCATTTGCGCCAATGGATGCAGCGTACCTTGGCGCCAATCATTCAGCCCCTCAGCAACATTCATCACCGCGAGTGGAATGGTGCGCGAAAACACATTCTGCTTCACCAATGATGATCCGGCGAAGGGAATATGCAGGAATTTCGTGCCAGAAGCGCGTTCCAGCGCCAGCATCGCCAAATGATCATCCGAACCAATGCCCGTGGTGCCATAGCCAATCGTGCCCGGGTTGGCGCGCGCCGCCGCAAGCAGATCAGCCAGTGTCCGATAGGGGCTGTCGGGCAGCACCCACATGCCGCCCGGATCATCCACGATATTGCCGATCAACGAAAAATCATCGAGCGAGAAACGCGCGCGTCTTTCGATCGGGATGGTGACGATGGTCGGCGTATTGATGAAGCCAATCGTATAGCCATCGGGCCTGGCACGCGCCAGTTCGGTAAAGCCAATTTCCCCACCCGCGCCGGGACGGTTCAGCACCACGACGGATTGCCCAAGATCGGCTTCCATGAAGCGCGCAATGGTGCGCGCGGCGACATCAGTCCCACCGCCGGCAGCAAAGGCGACAATCATGGTGATTTGCCGATCCGGCCGCCAACCACCCTGCGCGCGGGCAATGGCAGGGGTGGCAAGGGCGCTGGCGATCATCGCACGACGTGAAAGCTTCATTTTTACCTCCCGGTTCTTAAAACGATCCAAGCACAAACGCCGCGCATGAAAAAGGCCGCCCGGAATGACCCGTGCGGCCTTTTTTCGAAGCGTGGCTTCAAGCCTTAATCAGCCGCCAGCGCCATGCGATTGCGGTTCAGAATGCCCATCACGTGATCTTCCGCCGCATCCACAACCTTTTCGGTCTGTTCCGGCGTGAAGACATGACCAGCCCCGGCCATGACGCGATAATCAATGCTGACGCCCTTCTGCGTGTTCAGCTTTTCCAC
>JBIKWX010000380.1:0-2719 GCA_044356095.1 Roseomonas sp. | reverse complement strand
CGAAAGCATGGGGATTCCCAATCTGCTGGGCTTGGAATCCTCCGTTGGCCGGCTTTTTCCATCCGGCTTTGATCCTTCCAAGGCGGTATCAGCCAGTTCGGCCAGCGATGTGACGGGGGCGGGGACGCTCAAGCGTTCGGAACAGATCAATCTGCGCGTTGCTGCCACGGTTTCGCAGGTGCTGCCCAATGGCAATCTGGTAGTGGTTGGGCGCCAGCAGGTGCGGGTCAATCAGGAATTGCGCGACTTGCAGGTGGGGGGAATTATTCGCCCGCAGGATATCGGTTCCGACAATACAGTGCGCCATGATCGGCTTGCGGAAGCGCGCATTGCCTATGGTGGGCGGGGCACGATCAGCGATGTGCAGCGCCCGCGCTACGGGCAGGAATTGATGGATATCCTGCTGCCCTTCTGATCTTGTGATGGCGTGATCCTTTTGGCGGGATCACGCCTTATGCTCACCGATCGGCGTGCTTACGCTCGTAATGCTTGCGGTATTTCTGGGTGACCAGATCGGTCTTTACCACCACTGACACATCAGTGGTGTTGAACTGTTCATCAAGCACCGCGCCATCGCCAACAAAACCACCAAGCCGCAGATAACCCTTCACCAAAGGGGGCAAGCCCGCCAGCGTGGCGCGCTTGTCAATGCTGGCCGGGTCCTTGCGGCGCATTTCCACAAAGCGCTCAGGCAGTGCGCGGGGGCGCAATTCCTCCGGCGCCAGATGGAAGGCATGCAAATAGGTCAATTGATCGGCCAACGCATCCAGGTCAGTGCCGGGCAGCGAAGCGCAGCCAAACATCAGCGCAATATCATGGCGGAACACATAGGCCGCGATGCCGTCCCACAATAATTGCAGCGTGCCGCGGCTGCGATAGGCGCCGTCCACGCAGGACCGGCCCAATTCCAGCACCGGCGCCGGATAGGCGACCAGCCGAGAGACATCATATTCACTTTCGGAATACCAGCGCCCAAGCTTCGCCGCCCCCTCTCGCCGGATCAGGCGATAGGTGCCAACGACTGATTCCGGCCCCTCGCCCCGGTCATGATCCACCACCAGCAAATGATCCGCCACGGCGTCAAAATCATCGCGGTCGCGGTGGCTGGCGGCGGTTGCGGCATCGGCGTGCGCGCCCATTTCCTGATAGAAGACGCGGTAGCGCAGCGCTTGAACGGCATCCAATTCCTCGGCGCTGACAGCAAGGCGCACGCCCAGATTGCCGGCGCGCAATTCCCCAAAGCCCGCTTCAGGCGACGTCGCTTCGTCTCTGTTGATCGGCATCAGCATCCCGTCCCAGGGCGGCCCCATTCCGGGAAAGCCCCAGGGTCAACAACCGCAACTCGGATTATAGGATAAAACGCTTGATCGCCAAATCGGGCGGTCAGGCCGCAACGCCACGGCGTTTCCGGGGCTTTGTACCAAGGCCGATCTTCTTGGCGAGGGAAGAACGCTGCTTGGCATATCGCGGCGCCACCATTGGGTAATCCAGCGGCAATCCCCAGCGTTCGCGATATTGTTCCGGCGTCATATTGAATGAGGTTTTCAGATGGCGCTTCAGCATTTTCATCTTCTTGCCATCTTCCAGGCAAATGATGAATTCCGGTGTCACTGATTTGGCGATCGGCACCGCCGGTTCCGGGCGTTGAGATGCCGCTGCCGGCACGCTTTCAATTGTAGACAATGTCCGGTGGACTTCCTGGATCAAGCCAGGTAGCGCAGAAGCCGCAACGGCATTATGCGCCACATGCGCAGAGACAATTTGCGCGGTAAGCGCCAGGATGTTGGAGGCAGACTTGATTTCGGACATCGGATTTTCCTCGAATATTTTTGGATTTCTTAGTTTTCTTGGGCCAAAAAGGCAAGTAATGATTCATGAATCCATCTTGGGGGTGTCGGGTGGGCCGACATATCTCAAAAGAGGAATGTTTGATGCGAACCACAACCACTACTATGTGTGACAAGCGACCCAAGCCGGATCACCAGATTGATATCTCATTGGAAACATGTCCGATGACCTTTGTTCTCGTGCGTCTGGCATTGGACCAAATGAGACCCGGACAGATTCTGGAGATCAGGCTGCGTGGGGCGGAACCGCGCCGCAACGTGCCACTGACGGCTGAGGAACAGGGGCATGAGGTGGTCGGCATCACTGATCAGGAAAATGGTCAATCCATTATCCTGCTGCGCCACCGTTGATCAGCCAGGGCTTTGCGCAAGACCAATGCAGCCGCGCCATCGGCATAGTAGCGCGGACGGCGACCAACCAGTTGCGCCCCAACACGATCATAAAGCGCCCGCGCGGCGGCATTGTGTTCCGCAACCTCCAGAAAGAGTTCTGCTGCCCCGCGCCGCAGGGCTTCAGACAGCAGCGCTTGCAGCAAAACGCCCCCAACCCCCTGCCCCCGCGCCCCTGGCCGGACGGCAATGGTCAGGATTTCCGCCTGATCCGCCTGCACGCGGCCAAGCGCGAAGCCAAGCGGCTGATCCTGCCGAGCCGCCAGCAGGCCAAAATGCCCAGGCAGGCCGAGCATAAGCGTGATGGCAGATACCCCCCAAGCCTGATTGGCCGCAAAGCTTTCCGCATGCATTTCCGCCATCAGCGCCGCCGCTTCAGCGCCCGCCGCCTTGATCAGCACGGCCATGCGCGTCAGCCAGGCCGCGTGGTGGCCGGTGGCTCAGCGTAAAGCGGGGCCGCGCTGCGCGGGGGCAAAACGCCC
>JBIKWX010000004.1:0-30392 GCA_044356095.1 Roseomonas sp. | reverse complement strand
CATATCGGGTGGCGTGAGCCTTTCCCCCATTGCGGCCTTTGCCCGCGCCCATGACCCGGACCGCTTCCTGGCCGCGCTTTTCGCGCCGCCGGAAAGGCGAGAGGCGATCTTCACCCTGATTGCCTTCAATCATGAATTGGCCCGCGCCCGAGAGGCTGCCAGCAACCCCATCGCCGCGCTGATCCGCCTGCAATGGTGGCGCGATGCGCTGGAGGAAGCACGCGTCGGCAAACAAGCGCGCCGGCATGAGGTTGCGGCACCTTTGCACGCCGCCATCACCGCCGGCAGCCTGGACCCTGCGGCACTCGGCGCCATGATTGACGCGCGTGAGGCGGAGGCCGAGGAAGCCGGCATCCCGACCGAGGTGGATTTCGTTGCCTGGCTGCGCGGCACGGCGGGCGGCTTTGCCTATGCGGCGGGGCTGGCTTTGGGGGGGAGTGTGGCGGATGCCGAAAAGCTCCGCGCCCTTGGCGCGGCTTATGGGCTGGCGGGGGTGTTGCGGTCTGTCACCGCGCATGCGGCGCAGGGGCGCTGCCTGCTGCCGGGGGATCGGCTGGCGGCGGCGGGGTTGAGTGCCGAGGCGGTGATCAGCGCGCCCATGGCGCCCGCGCTTGCCGCGCTTTGCGCTGAGATGGCGGCTGAGGGGGTGGAGGCGCTGCGCACCGCGCCGCGTGATGTGCCGAAGGGGCGGGTGGCGCCAGCGCTGCTTGCGGTGCTGGCGGCGCGTGATTTGCGGCGGTTGGCAGCGGGGAAGGTGGTGGCGATGCCGCGCGGGGTTGCGGATCGGGTGGCGGTGATTTGGGCGGGGTGGCGGGGGCGGGTGTGACACCGTATGCACCATAAATTGTTATTAGGCGGCTGATTATTGGGCGTGGAGACAATGGGCATCCAAGGCTTGCCTTCGCCAAAAATCCCAGTAGCCCCTTCAAGGAGCTGATCTCGCCAGGCCTTGATGACATTCGCATGGACATCGCATTGCGCGGCCAGTTCGGCCAGCGTCTTTGCGCCCTTCACAGCAGCAAGCGCCACCCTCGCTTTGGAAGCTGGGCTATCGTTCCGGCTGCGTTGTCTCGTCAGGCTATGTCCTGTACACGGCATCATGCCGCATTCTGGAAGAAAAAACCTTTATCCCAGTTTTTAAGTTTCCATGAGCCAGAGCTTAGTCTCAAAAATTCTGAAGTAGTTCCACTATCCTCGTTTTTCGCCAATTTACCGAAGGTTGGTTTTAGGCGATATCAGTGTTTCGAAGTGCTGCTGCATACGGCGTGCGTTGGCTCGCCTGCCAGTGAACAATTCGAACGCATCCACGGCTTGAAAAACGGCCATTCCGCCGCCACCCATGCCTTGGCAACCAAGTGCCCGAGCAGCGCGTAGCCAAGCAGTCTCAAGCGGAAAATAGATGACATCGGCGACCCAATGATGCGCGCGAAGCATGTTGATCGTTACCGGCATACCAGGGAGCTTCAGCATCCCGATGGGCGTTGCATTCACAACACCATCAGCACTGGGTATTTCCTGCGCAAGATCATCTGCCGCAAAGGCGCGCCCCTTTCCGAATTTGGCAGCCAACGCATGGATAACCGCCGCAGTCTTTTCAGGATCCACATCAAAAATCATGAGGCGCTCAACGCCAAGTGCAAGCAACGCATAGGCCACGGCCGCACCGGCACCCCCGGCCCCCAGTAGGACTACCTTGCCCAAGGCCACATCGGACAGATCACGCCGAAAAGCGGCAGCGAAGCCAGACCAATCCGTGTTGTGGCCCATTCTTTTTCCATTACGAAATAATACCGTATTAACGGCGCCCAATGCCCGCGCGTCTTCTGAGAGTTCGTCAAGAAGCGGAATGACGGATTGTTTGCAGGGGTAGGTGATATTGAGCCCAGTGAACCCCATTCTTTCTGCTGCAAGAAGCAGGTCCGGAAGGGCACCTCCGTCCAACCCCAGCACATCAAGATCAATCTTGCGGTAAATGAGGCGCAGCGCCTGCTCAGCCCCCTCCCGTTCGTGCATGGCGGGCGTGAGGGACGCGCCAATACCAGCGCCGATCAGGCCAAGCTGAAATGCGGGCCAAGCATCAGGTAGAGTCATTTGGAAAACCTCAGCATTCTTGTCTCAGTCAGGCTTCATGCCGGCGTCTGTCAAGGCTGATTTCCTCTCTATTGCCCGAAACAGGCCCATGGCCTAGAAAAATGCACCGTCAGTTGATTGGTCGGAGACAACTTATAACTTCGGGAGGTAAAAAGCATGAACCCCTTTATTGGTCGTCGTTCTGCCATTGCAGGCGCCGCCGCCCTCGCCCTTGGCGGCGCAACTGTGACCAAGGCGCAGGGACGCAAACGCATTCGCTTTGCTGCGGTATTTTCAGATCAGGATATGCGGGCGGAGGCAATGCGCGGCTTCCAAGGCGATTTGCAGTCCGAATTTGATATCGAACTGCATCTGAACGCAACGCTGTTCCGTCAGGGCACCGAGATAAACGCGCTGCAGCGTGGCAATCTTGAAATGGCCAATCTTGCGCCGCAGGATATTTCGCGCCAGATCCCCGCCTGGTCTGTCATGGCATCCGCCTATCTTTTCCGTGATGCGGACCACATGCGTAAGGTGTTTGCGTCTGATATCGGGCGCGATTTCAATCGCATGGCGCGTGAACAATTGAATATTCAAGTACTTGGTCCGCTCTATTTCGGTACGCGGCATGTGAACCTAAAGCCACGCAAACGCATTTCCACACCGGCCGATATGGCGGGCATCAAGCTTCGCATGCCACCTGGTGAGACTTGGCAATTCTTGGGCGAAGCGCTTGGGGCGAGCCCCACGCCTGTTGCCTTTGCGGAGCTTTATACTGCCTTGCAGACCGGCACGGTGGATGGGCAGGATAACCCATTGCCAACCAGCAGGACCATGCGGTTTCATGAAGTGACCACCCAGTTTGTGCTGACCAGCCATGTCGTCGCCTATGATATGCTGTGCATGTCCGCACGGTTTTGGGACGGGTTGACTGATGCGCAACGCAGCGCGGTGCAGGTAGCGGTCAATAAGGCGATTGATGCCAGCACGCAACGCCACCTGGCGCAGGAACAGGAAATGGTTGCTTTCTTCCGCGGCCAGGGGCTTGAGGTCTATGAACCGAATGTCGCAGCTTTCCGTGCGGAAGCGCAGCGCCGTTATTTGGCCTCAACCCAATCCCAAAGCTGGCCGGCCGGCATTCTGGACCGCATCAACGCCATCCGCTGATGGGTCTTTTGGTCAGCATTCTTGGCTTTGCGCGGCGGCGGGCGGAAAACCTGCTGGCCGCGCTTCTCGCGGTGATGTTTGGCGCTTTTCTACTGCAAATCTTCACCCGCTATGTCACGAATGCGCCGTTGAGTTGGACCAGTGAGGTTTCAACCTTCGCCTGGCTTTGGGGTATCCTTTGGGGTGCTGCGTTGGTTTTGCGCGATGATGAGGAAATTCGTTTTGACCTGATCTACAGCCGCATGCCCAACCCAATCCGCCGAGCCTTCGATATTTTGGCAAGTGGTACAGTGGTGCTGGTCTTCGCGTATTCACTGCCAGCCATGGCCGATTATGTGTTATTTATGAAGGTTGAGCGTTCCGCTTATCTCGGGCTGCGCATGGATTGGGCTTTCTCGGTCTATTTGATTTTCGCTTTCGCCATGATCATTCGCCACGCGGCCATTATGCTGCGTGCCCTTTTCCCCGCATTGGGTAGCGCACGGTCATGAGCGCCTTTGCCATTTGTATCATTGCCCTGATTGGGCTTTCGGTTCTTGGATTGCCGATTGGGCTTGCCATGATCACGGCGTCCATTCTCTATCTTGCTGCTTCAGGGCAGGATATGGCGCTTGCGGCGGAGCAATTGCTGAATGGGCTGAACGGCAGTTATGTGCTTCTCGCAGTACCGCTTTTCATTTTTTCTGCAGCACTCATGAATGCCGGCAGCATGACAGATCGCCTGCTGCGCTTCTGCAACCTGCTTGTCGGGCGTTTCCGTGGCGGTCTTGGTCATGTGAACGTCGTGCAAAGCGTGATTTTTGCAGGCATGTCCGGTTCCGCCATTGCCGATGCGGCAGGCAGCGGCAAGTTGATCATTGATATGATGCGGCGCGGCAATGCCTATACGGCAAGCTATGCCGCCGCCATTACGGCGGCGACAGCGGTGATCGGGCCAATCATCCCGCCGAGCATTCCCATGGTGCTTTACGCGCTCATTTCGGATGCATCCATCGGTTATCTTTTTCTTGGTGGTGTTATCCCCGGCCTGCTGATGGCATTGGCGCAAATGGGTGTGAATAGCTGGATGGCGCATCGCCATGGTTTCCCCATTTCAGAACGTGTGCCGCTAAGCGAATTGCCCAGGCTGACCTGGGATGCCCTGCCTGCCTTGTTGATGCCAATCATACTTTTGGGCGGGATTTACGGTGGTGTGATGACACCAACCGAAGCTGCAGCGGTTGCTGCGGCCTATGCCTTCCTGGTGGCCGCATTGCTTTATCGGTCACTCTCGCCCCGGGAAGCCTATGGCACAGTGCTTGAAAGTGCGCGCTCCACCGCGGCCATTGGCATGCTGATCGCGGGTGCGCTCGCCTTCAATTATGTTGTGACGAGCGAGAATATTCCAACAACGGTGCGTGGTTTGCTGGCAGGTTATGAACTCTCCCAATGGCAGTTCCTGCTTGCGGTAAACATTCTGCTCCTGGTGCTGGGGTGCCTTTTGGAAGGCAGCACCATCCTATTGGTCGTGGTGCCTGTACTCATCCCAACGGCGCAAGCACTCGGTATTGATATGGTTCATTTTGGTGTTGTGGTGGTGGTCAATATCATGATTGGGCTGGTCACGCCGCCTTATGGCCTGTTGCTCTTTATTGTGGCGAAGCTTTCCGACAGTTCGATTGGTGCCGTCACGCGCGATAGCCTGCCGTTCATTGTTGTGATGATCCTGTCTCTGGCCGCGATTACGGCGATACCGGATATGGTGCTTTGGCTACCGCGCCAGTTTGGCTATCAGGGATGAGTCATGCTGCCTGGCTGAACTGGCAAACGACCGACCCTGCCATTACACACCATCCACCGGAATTTCCAGGCGATTACTTTTGATTTTTTGTCTTCCAAACCTTGTAAAGTGCTCCCCTGCCCTTTGGGCGCAGCCATGAATTCAAAGTGATGCTCCGCCGCAAACCATTATCTGTTGCCCTGTAATCGCACCGCCATGGCAGCCAAGCAGAAAGGTAATCAGAGCCGCCACTTCAGCAGGATCAATGAGCCGCCCAATTGGCGGTAGTTTTGGCTGTGTGCCAGCGCGGGCCGGATCGCGCAGCATCGGCGTATCTGTCGCCGCCGGTGCCACCACATTTACGGTGATACGCCGCGCCACCAACTCGGCTGCCCAGCTGCGCGCCATGGCGGGAAGCGCGCCCTTGCTCGCCGCATATTGGCTGCCGCCGGCACGCCCGGTTGAAGCGCGGCTACCCAATAACACGATCCGACCACCATCCGGCATGCGCGGCGCCAAGGCATTGGCAATCTGGAAGGCAGCTTCCACATGCAGCCGCCAAAGGCTTTCCCCAACCACCGGATCAAGCTCCCCAAGCGTCGCCCCGCGCATGATGCCAGCGGCATGAACAAGGGCGAAGGGTGCAAGCCCCTCCAACGCCCTGGCCGTTGCGTCGCGATCCATCAGATCCACCGCGCGATGGTCGTATCCTGCCTGCATCACAGCCGGCCGTGTCCGGCCCAAGCCCGTAACACGCCAGCCCCCTGCCAAAAGCTGCGCCGTGACGGCAGCGCCGATGCCTGAAGTCGCGCCCGTCACTACGGCGTGCAGAGGTTTGGTTGTCATCCGTTTTCCTTTCACATGTAGCGATGGCCAAATTGACAGTGGATAAGCTGAACGATAACAATCTCTTTAATCACAAACAAACATTCCCGTTCCGAACATCAGGGTAGGAAATGGAAGGCTATACCGGTCCACAATGGCAGGACAGCCCAGCCGATGATACTAAGGGTCAGATGCAGTCTATGGCTGCTGTTGCAAAGTCTCTGGCCGGCGTCAGCCGGACCATTCTTGATGGCCGACTGTTGGCGGTGGAATGCGCTAAGTTCGCACGCCCGCATGCGCGGCAGATGAGGCAAGCAGTGAAAAGCACAGTGCAGCTTTCCCGAGGCCCGATCGGGCTGCACAGATGACCGCTCCGCTGCTCCGTCTGCTGGCCGATGACTTGACCGGCGCTTTGGATACAGCAGCGGAAATGACTGGGCTATGTGGCCCAGTCCCTGTGCGTTGGGATGCCGCGCCGCTACAAGCCAGCGCAGCTTTTTCTAGCGGTTCGCGTGAGGCGCCACGTGATGCCGCCATTAAGGCAGTGCGCGCCTTCACACCGCTACTGGCGGGGGCGGACATCGCCTATCGGAAAT
The DNA here is from genome assembly GCA_044356095.1 of Roseomonas sp. Taxonomy (GTDB): domain Bacteria; phylum Pseudomonadota; class Alphaproteobacteria; order Acetobacterales; family Acetobacteraceae; genus Neoroseomonas. Next base: position 23,975 of record JBIKWX010000004.1, on the reverse strand, counting down.
TGGATAGCCTGCTGCGCGGAAATGTCGCGGCGGAACTTGCAGCCTGCTGGGCCACTGGTTTCTGGCGCCATTGCGTACTGGCCCCGGCCTTCCCCGCTCAGGGGCGCATCGCGCGCGATGGAAAGTTATGGGCGCGCCGCGCTGATGGAGCTTTTGCGCCTATCACCATGCCCGATTGGTCGGCGGAAAATCTCTTCATTCATCACGGGCTATCGAGCCAGTCATTACGCGATGGCATCACCTGGTTTGATGCCGATAGTGATGAGGATCTTGCCCAAATCACCGCCCTTGCCGACACCGCCAAGGGCCCGATCCTATGGGCCGGCAGCGGTGGTCTAGCCCGCGCCTTGGCAGGTGACGCACGCACAACCTTCCAAACTGATTTGCAAGCACCAGTGCTGGGCTTGTTTGGGTCTGACCAGATTGTCACCGCGCGCCAGCTTGCTGCCTGCGGCAGCACTTGGCTGTGCATCCACGATGCATCGGAAGCGCCACGTATTGCTGCACAGCTTGCCACTGGTGCCGCGCTGGTCAGCATCACCTTGCCGGATGGCATGCCACGCAGCACCGCGGCACAGCGAATCGCCGGCATTTTTGCAGACTTGTTGCGGTCCCTGCCCCGCCCCGGCACACTGATTGTCGCCGGTGGAGAAACTCTGCGCGCTATCTGCGATGCGCTCGGAGCGGATGGGTCGGTTGCGACCGGTCTTGTTGCGCCCGGCGTGCCGCGCTCCATTCTGCAAGGTGGCGCTTGGGATGGCCTGCCTGTAATCTCCAAGTCCGGTGCCTTCGGGCAGGATGCTCTTCTGCGTGACCTGTTGGCCGCCAACCATCTGCCAAGCGGGAGCATTGCCGCATGAAAAGCCATCTTGCCATCACCATGGGCGATCCCGCCGGCATCGGGCCGGAAATTATCGTCAAGGCCTGTAGCGCACTCTCGGCGCAATTGACCAACGGCGTGTTGAAGCTTCTGATCATCGGTCATGCCACGGCGCTGGAACAGGCGCGCGCGGCTTTCGCGCCGGAACTAAAAATTCCAACTGTCAGTGCCGATGGCGCATGGCCAGCCCTTGCCTTCCTTCCCGCAGGCGAAGAACGCGCGCCGGTCCGTCTTGGTCAGCTTTCGCCAGAATGCGGGCGCTTCGCTTTTCTGGCGATAGAACAGGGCGTGCGCTTGGCGCAGGCAGGCCGTGTGGCAGCGCTGGTAACTGCACCGCTCAACAAGGAAGCGCTGAATGATGCCGGGTATCATTACGCTGGCCATACCGAAATGCTCGCGGAACTCACCGGCCGCAAGGGCAGCGTCATGATGCTCGCGCATGGCAATATGCGCGTCAGTCACGTCACCACCCATGTCGCCTTGGAAGATGTACCAAAGCGTATCACACCGGAACGCATTCGCCTGGTGCTGGACCTGACACAGGATGCGTTGGTGCGTCTTGGTATTGCGAAGCCGCATATCGCTGTCGCGGCATTGAACCCGCATGCTGGCGAGGGGGGGCTTTTTGGTCGGCAGGATATTGACGTGGTGGCGCCCATAATCGCCAAGGCCAATGCGGATGGGCTGCATGTTTCCGGCCCGGTTCCAGGCGATACGGTTTTTGTGAAGCTGCGCGCCGGACAATATGATGCTGTTGTTGCCATGTATCATGACCAGGGCCATATCCCAGTGAAGCTGCTGGGCTTCAATGTAAATCCCGAAACCGGAAAATGGGATTCGCTTTCGGGTGTAAACATCACACTGGGCCTTCCCGTGATCCGCACTTCGGTTGATCATGGCACTGCTTTCGATATCGCCGGCAAGGGTTTGGCCAGTGCGGTCAGCCTGATCGAAGCGATCGAATACGCCGAAAGACTCGCTACGGAATCAAGCGCATGAAAGAACTTAAACGCAATCGCATGCAGCAAATCCATCCGGCAGGCTTTTGATGAGCGGCATTATCGAAAAGCCAGCGGTGCTCGCCCCGGCCCCCGGTGATCCAGCGCGGCTGGAATGCTTCATCCCGACAATCTGCGTGCAGAACCACGCAAGCTTCATCGCGGAACTGCCGCATGGTGATCTTGGCTGCGTCTGGTTTGGCGGTACCCAGGAAGGCATTCCGGATATCTCGATTTATTTCTCTCGCCTGCGCCGTGGTACCACGCGCTGGACAGAAGCGCAGAAGCTTTCGGATGATCCAACACGATCGGAGCAAAATCCACTGCTATTCACAGCCCCAGATGGCGCGCTTTGGTTACTCTGGACCGCGCAGCTTGGCGGCAATCAGGATACGGCACTGGTGCGCCGCCGAATCTCACGCGATGATGGCGAAAGCTGGGGACCCATTGAAACACTGATCCCGGAAAAGCCTGGCTTCGGAACATTCATCCGCAGTCGCATCGTATTGAATGCGGAGCGCGAATGGCTGCTGCCGATCTGGCGTTGCGCCAAGCCGCCAACGGGTGCCTGGACCGGTAATCTCGACACATCTTCCGTTCTGATCAGCCGCGACCAAGGCGCGAGTTGGTCGGAAAGCATGGTGCCGGACAGCACGGGCACCTGCCACATGTCCATTGTGCCAGGGCAAAACGGCACCTTGCTTTCGTTTTTCCGCAGCCGCTGGGCGGACCATGTCTATCGTAGCGTCTCCCATGACCAGGGTCATAGCTGGAGCCCGCCCCAGCAAACTGTGCTGCCGAACAACAATAGTTCTGTCATGGCGCTGACCTTGGCCAGTCGCGCCATCGTGCTCTGCTACAATGAAAGCAGCGCATTGGACGCGACCGCACGCCGAGCTTCGCTTTATGACGATATCGGCGAAGAGGCTACATCAGCGCCCGCCCCTTCCGGCCAGCGGGAAGCTTTTTGGGGTGCGCCACGCGCACCACTCACGCTCGCGGTATCCGATGACGGTGGTATCACCTGGCGGCATCGCCGCAATCTGGAAGTCGGTGATGGCTTCTGCTTGACCAACAACTCCAAGGATAGGCTGAACCGGGAGTTTTCCTACCCATCATTATGTCAGTCCGCCGATGGGACATTGCATATCGCCTATACCTATTGGCGCCAAGCCATCAAATACGTCCGGGTGAATGAAGCCTGGATCAGGAACAGTCAGGCATGACCAAGAAGCCGCACCAACGGAGCGTCTTCTGCGCCGCACAGGCGCCGATTGATGGAGAGCAAATGCCGGATGAATGCCAGCATGGAATGCGCCCGTCTTTACTATCGCTTACAGAAGAAGAAACATTCGCTTTGTTGAAAGGATAGGAAGTCCATGAAGCCAACACGCCGTACGCTCCTCGCAACATGTTTCGCGACATTATCAAGCCCATCGCTGCTGCGCGCACAGGAAAACTGGCCCCAGCCAGGACGAACCTTGCGCGTCATCTGCCCCTGGCCCCCTGGTGCAGCAAATGATGCCCTGGCGCGCCTGACCGCGCAGAGACTGAGCGATCGCTTGGGGGCGACAGCCGTGGTGGAAAACCGTACTGGTGGCGCGGGTTTGATCGGCACCAACGCGGTGCTGCAAGCCCCACCCGATGGTTATACGCTGCTGGCATCTGCCTTCAACACGGCTGTCATGCCGCTTGTGCTGCGCAACGCGAAATTCGATCCCGAGACGGATCTGGAAGTCATGGCAAGAACGGCGCAGGCGCCGCTTGTCATGGTCGTTTCGGGCAGCAGGCCTGAACGAACACTTGAACAGGTCATCGCTTCTGCGCGTGCCAAACCCAAGGAATGGAATATCGCCATCTCCTCCCTAGGCGCGGCCAGCCACTTGGCCACCATTGAACTCAATCGTCGTACTGGGCTCAATCTTGATATGGTTACCTATCGCGGGACCCAGCCGGCGCTGACCGATGTGATGGCTGGCAATATTCCGCTATTGATTGATAATTCCTTCGCCCTTTTGCCTTCCACAAACGATGGTCGCGTCAAGGCGCTTGGCATTGCAACCCGTCACCGTTCACAACTGGCACCCGATGTGCCGACCATGGCAGAAGCTGGCCTGCCAGGCTTTGAATTTCAAAGCTGGTACGGTGTTTGGGCACCCAAGGGGACGCCGACCGCGATATGCGAACGCGTCAATGCGCTGATGCAGGAAACCATGCGCGATCCCGCCATAGCGGAGCGTTTGAAAAGCCAAGTCCTGGAACCCGTAACAGAGTCTATTCCGGAAACACGCCAATTCATCACGAGCGAAATCAAGCGCGCTTCAGAATTGCTCCGTAGTGTTAACTACCAACCGGAATGAGGCCCAAGCCGAGGGCCTTGCCCTCGGCATAACTTCTCGAAACAAGGGCGCCTTTTGCCGTAACGGCCTGCGAAGCCGCCCAATTGCAGCATCACCTACCGCCAAGATGGGCAAAATAAACCATTAGGCGGCCAAGAGCTCGGTCTTGAATCAATCGATTGCACAAAATGGCGCCATCCAACGGCTTGGAATTACTACCAAGACTTCATTTGTTTGCTTTTGAGGTCATTTTTAGGAATCGCGAGGGAGAACTGTTTACGCCAAGTCTATCTTGCGGATGCTCCCACAAAGCGATTAGGCTTATCGCACCTTGGGATAAGCAGGAGACAGGAAATGACCACGACAGATCGCCGTTCCCTTTTCGCGCTGGCCGCCGCCATGGCGGTTGGCACCACTTTGCCGGCTCAGGCCCGGCCGCTGGACCAGGTGCTTTCTTCCAAGCGGCTGCGCGCGGGCATCAACCCCACCCTGCCGCCCTTCGGCACCTTCAATGAACGCAACCAGATTGACGGGTTTGATGCCGATATTGCGCGCGAAATCGCCCGGCGGATGAATGTGGAACTTGAAATCGTCCAGGTCGGCAGCCCGGATCGTATTCCCTTCCTGCAGTCGGACCGCATTGACATTGTGCTGGGCGCCATCACCCGCACCGTCGAACGTGCTTTGGTGATTGACTATACCCAGCCGCTGCATACGCAATCCATGGTGGTGTTGACCAAATCCTCTGGCACCGCGGTGCCGATCGCAAAACCGGCGGATTTGAATAACCGCCAAGTGCGCATGGTGCAGGTGCGTGGCACGGTGGGCGTGCCCTGGATTCAAGCGAATGCGGCGCAGGCGCAGGTGACACTGCTCGATAATTACCCTGATTGCTTCCGCGCCCTGTCTCAAGGGCGCGCAGATGCCATGGTGGATGTGGCGGAATCGGTCGTCATACCGATGCGTAACTTCCAAGGCGTGCCCTGGAAAATCCTGGACGATGTGCTGGCAAGCTTCTGGGTTGGCATTGGTGTGCAAAAGGGCAATACCGCGCTCCGTGATGTGCTGAATGTCGTGCTGTTCGAAATGCATCGCAGCAATTTCGTCAACCAAACCTGGGAAAAGTGGTTTGGCGTGCCGATGACAACGCGCATCCCCTTCAACCCGATGTTCTGACATGTCCCTGCAATACGGGCAGGTTCTGCACTACCTGCCCGATTTTCTGCTGGGCGCTTGCATGGCGCTCTGGATCGCGGCGCTGGCCTTTGTGGGCGGGCTGCTGATTGGTCTGGTTGGGGCGGCGGTGCTCACACAGGGGCCGCGTTGGGTGCGCGTGCCGGTGATTGGTTACGTGCGCTTCTTCACCTATACGCCGCAGCTTGTGCAGATCTTCTTTCTGTTCTTTGCGCTGCCCGAATTCGGCATCATCCTTTTACCCATCACCGCCGTCCTGATCGGCATGACCCTGAATGCCGGTGCCTATTTGACCGAGATCGAACGCGCGGGCTTTGCCTCGGTCCCGCAGGCGGAATTGGATGCGGCGGAAACGCTTGGGTTTTCCCGTGCGCAGACCGTCTGGTACGTGATTGCGCCGCATGTGGTGCGTACACTCTACCCTTCGCTTTCCAATCACTACATCATCATGACCTTGGGCACCTCCATGGCGGCGATTTTCGGGGTGGAGGAACTCACGGGTCGAGCGCTGAATGCCAATGCGATTTCTTTTCGGTCCGTGGAGATATTCTCGATCACCGCAGGCATTTATATTCTGCTGACAATCATCGCGTCCGTGCTCTTGTGGTTGCTTGGGCGATGGTTGTTCCGCGTCAAGGCGAGGGCTTTCTGAGCGATGTCCGCCTGGCAAATCCTGGCCAATGAGGCGCCGCGCTTTTTCACCTGGTGGAATATGCTGTTCCTGGGCCAGGCGGTGCTGAATACGCTGATCGCTTCGGTCTTTGGCTGTGCGCTTGGCTATGCGCTGGGCTTTCTGCTCGCGACGCTGCGTCTGCCGCAGGTGGTGCCCTTTGCGCCGCTCCGCAGCCTGGCAATTTTATGGGTGGAAATCTTTCGGCGCATTCCGTTCCTTGTACTGCTGCTGCTGGTGTTTTTTCTGGGCCAGGTATTGCGGCTGGAAGCACCCTTATGGGCAGTGGCCATCACCGCCGTTGCCATTCGCATGAGTGCGCTGGCGGCTGAGAATGTGCGCGCCGGGTATGACAGCGTGCGCCCGCAGCAATGGGAAGCGGCGCTGACCATGAACCTGCCGGCGCTGACCGCACTCAGGCGCGTGGTGCTGCCGCAATCCTGGCGTGTGATTCTGCCGCCTTCCATTGTGCATGTGCTCAGCATGGTGAAGGAAACCTCGCTGGTGTCACAAATCGGCTTCATTGAAATCACCTTTGCCGCGAAAATGCTGACGCAACGTGGCTTCAGCGCCATGATCACTTATGGCACGGCGCTGATCTTGTATTTCTGCGTGTCCTGGGCTTTGGCGTCCTTGGCGCGGGCCGCTGAACGTCGCCTGACCACACGGCCTTCGCTCACAATCCCGACGCCTTGAGTGCGGCGGTCAGCGCCGCCGCATCTGCCGCATCCACGGGCGGTTGCGGGGGGCGGACGGTCGCATCGGCGATGATGCCCATCTCTCGCAGGCACCATTTCAAGCGCGCGGTGGCGCGGCCCCCGGGCGGGGCGCCGTAAATCGCTTCGGCCAGGGGTTCCAGTTTTTCATGCAGCGCGCGTGCTGCCGGCAGATCATTTGCCCGCACCGCCGCATCCAGGGCGACGATTTCATCGGGCATGATATCGGCGAGTGATACAAGGCTGCCATCACTGCCATGTACCATGCAGGCCAGCAGATGCTCATCGCCGCTGGCGCAGACGGCAACATCCGGGCGCAGCCGCTTCACCTGGCGGCGCAGCGCATCATAGCCATCCACTTCCCAGCCGCCTTCCTTGATGCCAACGACGGTTTCAATCTTCAGCAATTCCGCCATGGTTTCCGGCGTGAAACCCATACGCCCGGCAGCATGATGCGCCTGGAACAGAAATAACGGCAGGCCCGGCACGGCTTCAGCGATGGCGCGGTGATGCAGCACGGCCATGGCGGTGGTATGCGCCAGCGCGAAGGCATTGGGCAGAAAAACCATGATGGCATCAGCGCCCGCTTCCCGCGCTTCCCGCGCTTCTTCCGCCGCTTCCAGCGAGCTTTCGGCATTCACGCCAGCAACGATCAGGCGTGTTGCGTCAATGGTGGCGCGGGTCACTTCCACCGCACGGCGTTTTTCGGCGCGGGTGATGACGTAATTCTCCCCCGCGTGACCATTGATCAGAACGCCGCGAATGCCAGGGCGCATTACGCAATGCGCGGTATGGGCAGCATAGGCATCCCAATCCGGCGCAAAATCCGCGTGCATCGGCAGAACGGTTGAAGGATAGATGCCATGAAAGCGCGTATCATTCATGCGGAATTGCTCCCTTGGTGGAGAAGCCGATCTATCGGAAATAGCGGCAGTTCTGGCGCCTCACCTAATATCGCTTGCGCCAGGATGCGGCCCATATAGGGGCCGCTGGTATAGCCCGAATGCACGCCGCCGATGATCCAGGCATCGTCAATGCCGGGGATGGGGCCGATGGCGGGCAGTGCATCCGCTGTTTCCGCTTCCAGCCCAAGCCAGGAACGCACAACCCGCGCCTGCCGCAAAGCCGGCACGGTATGCGCCGCGAGCCGCACATTGCCGAGGAAATTTTCTGGCCGTACCGCGACACCACCGCGCGCGCGATCGCCAATGCCTTGCCAGCCGCCGCCGATCAGCACCGTGCCATTGGCATATTGCTTGAGGCTCAAAAGACCCGAGGCAACGCCAAGCACCGTGCGCATCACGGGTGGCATGCGTTCGGTCACCACCAGCTGATTGATCAGCACCTTGATCGGCAGCGTCACGCCAAGCCAGGCCGCCATATCCTGCAACCAAACGCCACCCGCAAGCACCACGCGCTGTGCGGCAACCGGGCCTGCTTCCGTATCCAGCACAAAGCGTCCATCAATGCCGCGCACCGGCGTTGCTTCCATCAGCTTAACACCCGCTGCCTGCAAGGCAGCGCGAAAGGCGCGCCCGGTCAGATAGGCCGAGGCAAAGCCATCAATCGGGCAATGCCCCGCGAGCTTCACGCCATCCGCAAGGCCAGGTTCAATCGCCTGCGCGGCACTTCCATCAATCAATTCAATCGGCGCGCCGGCTGCGCGGCGAATGCGCGCGCGTTCTTCCAACATGGCTGCTTCCGCATCCGTGAAGGCAACCGAAAGACCAGGGCAGGAGGTCGCCAGCACATCGCCACCGGCGCACCATTCGGGCATGGACATCCACATCTCATGCGCGCGGAGCGCATAGGGGATCAGCGCCGCGCGCGTCATTTGCATCGTCAGCGTGCCGGCGTTGACGCCCGAAGCCTCGCGACAAATCTCGCCACGATCAAGCAACACAACGCGCATGCCGCCACGCGCGAGGAACAGCGCCGTCGCGCAGCCCATGACACCAGCGCCAATCACGGCAACGTCAAAGCGCGATGTCATATTGGCGCTGGTGCCGGCACGGGAATATCGGCGTAATCGAAATCGCCAAGAATCGCTTCCATCGGCACGGGGCGCAGCGGAATGCGGCCCGTGGTGAAACCGACATCCGCCACGCTGACGCCGCGCGCCGAGGCAAGAAGCGCGCCGGCGGCTTCACCGCACATGCGCCCCTGGCAAGGCCCCATGCCGCAGCGCGTGAAATGCTTCAGTTGATTGATCGTGCCAGCCCCCGCCGCCGCGGCGTCTTCAATGGCTGCGCGGGTAACACCTTCACAACGGCAGATGATCGTCTCGGCGGGGATCGCTTGGATCATGGCAGGGCGCAGCGCCATCATGCGCGCCATGGCGGCGCCGGTGCGCCGAGCGCGTGCCAGTGCCGCGTCTTCCTCCGGTGCGTTTGGCGTGTTGAAACCAAGGTCCTGCAAGGCCGTGCGCGCGGCAAGGCGGCCGGCTGCCGGCGCGGCGGCGGCACCGCGTACGCCGGCGCCATCTCCGGCAGCGTAAAGGAAAGGCACGCTGGTGCGTTGCGCGGCATCCAAGACCGGCACCCAACCGCCATCTTCTGCCCGATGCGCATGCTGGGCGCGATAGGTGCGGCTGGCTTCCGTGGCCGGCACCAGACCATGACCGACGCAGAGCGCATCGGCTGCAAAAACATGACTGCCCACGCGCACATGGGTGAGAACCTTATCGCCCTCGGCCGCTGTCACCTGCGCGCCTGCCAATACCGGCACGCGCGCGGCGAGAAGCTTGGCGCGCCAAGCGATACCTTGCGTCAGAAGATCAGGCCGCGCGGCAAGGGCGGGCAGCGCGCGGAGCCATTCGCCTTGCGTCGCTGCGTCAATCACGGCGGCAACCGAACCGCCCCCCGCCAAAATTTTCGCAGCGACTGCGTAAAGCAGTGGCCCAGCACCTGCGACGACGACTCGCCGCCCCGGCAAGATGCCTTGCGCCTTCAGCAAAATGGTTGCGGCGGCCAGGCCGATCACGCCGGGCAAGGTCCAGCCTGGAAAAGGAATGATCCTTTCATGCGTGCCGCAACATAAAATCAGCGCGCGCGCCTGCAGCGTGAAGGGCACACCATCCGCGCCGAGCGCCGAAAGGCTGAAGGGCGCATGGGCTTGGCCTTCCCGCACGAGCGGCCCGCCGCCCAGGCCCCAAACGCGACAGCCGGTGCGAAGTTCGGCACCAGTTTTCGTGAGTGCGGCGCGCAGCGCATCACCCGCGCGCCGGTCAGGACCGGGTTTGGCGTGAAAACCGGGTGGTGCCGCGCGATAGACCTGTCCGCCTGGCGCGGGCGATTCTTCCAACAGCACAACGCGCACTCCGCCGCGTGCTGCTTCCGTTGCCGCTGCCATCCCGGCAGGGCCGCCGCCCAAAACGGCAATATCATGGATCATGCGCGCGTCACTTCCTGCCCCGCCGCAACGGGCGTGAGGCAGGCCTGCACCAGGCGGCCATCGAGGCGCAGCAGGCATTGTTGGCAAACACCCATCATGCAAAAGGCGGTGCGCGGGCGGGCAGGGTCATCGCCTTCGCCAAAACGCCATAGGCCGGCTGCGATCAGTGCGGCAGCCAGGCTTTCCCCAGGATGCGCGGCAACCGGCTGCCCTTCCACCGTGATGGTGACAGGTGCGGGGCGCGCGATTTGGGGAATGCGGAGCGACATGCGCGGGATAATAGGTCAGCCGGGGCCGCGCGCAACTACGGTATTGGCTTGACGACCTGCGGAGAAAGCTTCGACTATGCGGCTCTGACAAGGCCGGGACGCGAAGATTTGGCATTTCTTTCGATCAAAGGGCTGACGGTTTCCTATGGCGGCAAGGCCAATGTGCTGCGCGATGTCTCCCTGGATGTCGAACGCGGCGAAGTTATTGGCCTGATCGGCCCATCCGGTTCGGGCAAATCCACCATTCTGCGCACGCTGGTGGGGCTGCTGAAGCCGCGCGCCGGTACGGTGACGCTGGATGGCAGCATCGTTGATTACAGCAGCCGTGCCAGCCTGCGCGGAGCGCGGGACCGCTTCGCCATTGTCTTTCAGCAATATAATCTGTTCCAGAATATGACGGCACTGCGCAATGTCGCGATTGCGCCAACACTTGTGAAAAAGCGCGCCAAGCATGAGGTGGATGCTGAGGCACGCGCCCTGCTTGCACGCGTGGGCCTTGCTGAGAAGGTGAATGCCTATCCGGATGAGCTATCGGGCGGCCAACAACAACGCGTGGCCCTTGCGCGCGCCTTGGCGCTGAAGCCTGATATTCTGCTGCTGGATGAAGTGACCGCTGCCTTGGACCCCGAATTAGTGGGGGAGGTGCTGGATAGCATCCGCGCGCTGCAACGTGACGGCATGACAATGCTGATCGTCAGTCATGAGATGGCCTTCATCCGAGAGGTCGCAAGCCGCGTTGTGTTCCTCGATCAGGGTTCCATTGTCGAAACCGGACCGCCGGCGGAGGTGTTCGATCATCCACGTAGCCTGCGCCTCAAGGAATTCACATCGCGCATCCTGCGGCATTGAACGGAAATGGCGGAACACGGTATGTCCGGCACCCCTTCATGGGTTGAATAGGAAGGAGGCATATCATGCCCTTCATCATGCCTGGGATGCATCTGCTGAAAGGTGCGATTGATTGCCATATTCATTGCGCGCCGCATCTTTCAGGGCGTTCAGTCAATGCCTTCGAAGCAGTGCGCCAAGCTGCTGCGGCAGGCATGCGTGCCATTGGCATCATGTGCAATTTCCAGAATACATCAGGCTTGGCCGCGCTAGTGAATGATGAACTTGGGCATTTGGGCGTTGAGGCCTTTGGTGGCCTGATCATGCAACCAACCGCCGGTGGCGTCTCGCTGGAAGCGGCGCGCGCGGCGATTGGCTATGGCTATGGTCCCGGCACTGGCACGCGCTTCATCAGCCTGCCAACGCATCACACACGCCATGTTGCGTTGCAGGAAGGCCGCAGCCCCGCTTTTCTTGAGACGACGTTCTTCATACCTGAAAATGGCGTTGTCCCGGACCCGGTGCCCGCGATCATGGAACTCTGCGCCGCCAAGGATATTGTTTTCGATTGCGGCCATGTTTCCGGCCGGGAAGCGATGGCGCTGGTGGAGGAAGCCAGGCGCCGCGGTGTCACACGCATCCGCACGCATTGTGCGGGTTATGCGCCAGAGGAAATCGCCGCCATCACAGCGCTTGGTGCCTATGCGGAGTTTTCCTTCTTTGTGCTGACCCATGCAACGCAGGTTGGTTTGACTCATGTGGATGAGGAAAAGCACAGGATCGCCGCCAATAATGTCATTCAGGATTTCACGCCGCGCATCCGTGCTGCGGGCGCAAGGGCGATCCTGTCATCCGATGCCGGCGTTTACCTGCTGCCGCCGCCGGTTGAGGCGTTCCGTGAATACCTCATGCTTGTTGAGAGCGAGGGTTTCAGCGAGTTGGAAATTCATCGTATGATTGGTCACAACCCTGCCCATCTTTTCAAGGTCGATATCCAAGCATAGTGTCTGCATACCAACGATTTCGCTACCAAGGTAATCCACCCGCCGACAGGATTATCAGACCGATCCACACCACCTGAGAGCACTATCCGCCGCAACCTTGATGGCGCGTAGGTAATCTTCAACATCCACCCATTCATCATGCCCGCCATTCTGGGTCAGATCACCACAAAGCGGCCCAAAGCCAACGGTTGGGATATTCCGCTGCACCATGGGTACGCGAATATCGGATGAGGTATGCATCGCATTCACGAAGGGTGAGAGGCCGGTCACGCGTGAAACCGCGGCACTTACGGCGCCAAATAATGGTGAGTCTGCCGGCAGTTCAGCGCCTGTTACGCCAGAGAGCCATTCAAGCTTCGGCGCATATTGCTTGAGCCAAGCATCCTGTTGCGCAGAAGCCATGATGCAATCGGTGATTTCCTGCTGCACTTTTTCGATGGTCTCACCTGGCGGGAAGGAAACCGCGCCGCCCAGCACGCAGCTTATCGGGATCCGGCTGAAGCGCGCGGCATCACCGCAGGAAATATAGGACACCATGATATTCGTGGCGCGGCCAACAACGCTTTCAATCCCGGCGTGATGCACCCGCGCCCCGCGTGCCTTATCAAGCGCATCTAGCGCGCCCTTCACCAGCATCGCCTTATCCAGGGCATTTACGGCCAAATGCGCAAAAGCCGTATGGCCGGGTTCCTTGGTATCCGGGCCACGGCCCGTCACCGTCACACGAAAATAAAGTTGCCCGCTGCAAATCGCCTTGATTTCCTGCATGCCAACGCCGCTTTCCGCCGGATGCACATAAATGGCCGCATCGGCGACATAGCCATGCTGCATAGCCGCCGCGACCCCGCGGGCATGGCGTTTGGATGGCGTGCTGGTCGCGATAATGTCACCCTTGGGCTGCAAGCCCGCCGCGCGAATGACCTTGATGGCTTCAGCCATAATGGCGATGCCGGCCAGATCGTCAGCCACCCCCCAGCCATGGATACGGCCATCGGAGATTTCACCAGCAAAGGGATCATGCCGCCAGGTTTCGGTATTCTTGAGCGGTTCACCATCCGGGTGGCCAAAGAAAATCAGGCTGGGGCCGCCACCGCTGCCGGCCAGGCGCGCAATGATGCTCGCGCGTTCCTCACGCGCCATGGCCTCACCTTCGGCGAATTCATGGCGCATCGCCACATCGGATGGCACATAGGAAAGCGATTCCACGAGGCAGCCCGCTTCGCGCAAATGATCAGCGAAGCATTGCTGCACTGCCGCTTCCCCTTCGCGTTGCAGGGCAATCAGCCTTTGCAGGAAGGCGATGCTGTCACTGCGGCGCGCCTCGGCGGCGGCGATGATTTGTTCTGATACTCCACTCATGGATTGGTCCCCAAAATACCCTGCCCAATCGTTGAAGCCATCGCGTTATTCCGGCTGCACGCCCGAAATCCGCACCAATTCCCGCCATTTGTCGCGTTGCGCGCGCATCAAGGTCTGGAATTCCTGAGGTGTGGACGGGAAGGGAATATTGCCATTGGCGGATAGGCGCTGCACCAGGGTTGTATCCTTCAGACCCTCATTGATTGCGGCATTCATGCGCTGCACGATCTCGGCAGGAATACCTGCCGGCCCCATCACGGCGGCGAAGCTTGGCAGATCAAAATCCGGTACACCCTGTTCCTGCACGGTTGGCATTTCAGGCGCCAAGGGCCAGCGGGTTGGATTGGTGACGCCAAGCGCGCGCACCTGGCCTGCCCGCACCGCCGGAATGATGCCCGAAAAACTATCAAACACCAGCTGGATATTGCCCGCGATCAGATCAGCCAAAGCCGGCGCCGCGCCGCGATAAGGCACATGGGTCAATTCCGTTCCGGTACGCAGCATGAACAGAACGCCAAGCATATGATTGGCGCCGCCCGCCCCGGCGGAGCCATAATTCAACCTGCCCGGATTGGCCTTCGCATAGGCGATCAATTCCTGGATATTGCGTATCGGCAGGGCCGGATGAACGCATACAATCGCAGTGCCAATCGAAAATGTGGCGATATGACTGAAATCATCTACGCCTTCATAACCTGGCGTGCGGAACAGCAAGGGCGCACCCAAATGGGAAGATGGGCTCGCCATCATGATGGTATAGCCATCGGGGGCGGCTTGCGCGACATGGGCGGTGCCCACCGTGCCACCTGCGCCGCCCCGATTATCCACGACAACAGGGCTGCCCAAAGCTTTTTGCAAAACCTCGGCCTGCAGGCGGCCTGCGATATCACTCGCGCCGCCAGGCGGGTAGGGCACCACCAGGCGTATCGGCCGATTGGGCCAGGCAGCGGCTTGCGCTGCAGCGCCGCCCACTTTGAGCAATCCAGGCAGCGCCAAGGCGCTGGCAGCGAAATCACGACGTCCCATACGCATTGGTCAATCTCCTGTCAGAACCATCCAATTTTGCAAGCGAGGGTCTTCAGCGCCGATCGGCTGCCTCCGTCCCGTAGCCACGACCATAGCGTTTTTCGAGCCGCCTTTGCACAAAATCCCAGGCAGTCGTCATCGCCAGATAATACAGCGCCGCCACCATGAATAATTCCAGCACCAGAAAACGTTCCTGGATCAGGATTTGCGTCCGCCGCAGCAATTCCTCCATGCTGATCACACTCGCGACCGAGGTGGTTTTCAGCAAGCCATTCACGGAATTGCCAAGCGGCGGGATGATGATACGCAGCGCCTGCGGCCAGACCACCAGACGAAACACCTGCAAGCGCCGAAGGCCGAGTGCCAGTGCTGCTTCCCGCTGACCGCGCGCCACCGCCAGGATGCCGGCGCGCACCGTCTCACTCAAATAGGCGGCTTCATTCAGGGCAAGGCCAAGCAGCGCGGCCTGCACCACAGAAAAGCGCAAGCCAAATAGCGGCAGGCCGGTATAAATAATCAGCAATTGCACCAGCAGCGGCGTGCCGCGAAATATCCAACAGTAAAACCCAGCAGCGCCGGATAATATCGGGTTGCCGGAAAGCCGCATCACGGCCAGCCCAATGCCAAGCAGCAGACCCGCCGAAAGGGAAGCCGCCGTCAGCCACAGCGTGGTGATGGCGCCTTCCAGCAAAAAGGGATTCACAAGGTAGTCAAAGAATCCCGACCAGGACCAGATTTGCACGCGCTTCGATCAGGCGCTTATTGCGGGCCGACCGTCTCCAACTTGTCCGTATACATTGAAGCGCCATAGCGATCGAAGAGCGCCTTGAGGCTGCCATCTGCTTTCATCGCTTCCAGGGCGCCAACAACCGCATCGGCCAGCACGCGCGAACGTGTTGCAACCGCAACCGGGGTTGGGAAAAGCCCATTCAGCACGCGCGGAAACTCACCACGCTGATCATATTCCGCGGCGACACCATCAATGCTGGTCACGGCCTGCACCTGCCCCGCACGCAACGCCTGATAGGCGATGGCGAAATTGTCGAAGGTGCGAATATTCATCGGCTGCAAGCCCTTGGCCTGCAAGGATTGGCTCAGTTCCCGTGTACGACGTTCTTCAAAGCCGCCAAGCTCCACCCCCACCGTCTTGCCGGCCAGATCATCCGTGGTGCGGATATTCTGCGGATTGCCGCGCGGCGCGCTGAAGGAAATTGCCTGGTTTTCGTAGCGCACCATTTGCATCATGCGTGCGCGTTCTTCCGTGTAGAAGATGCCCGTATTGATCAAATCCCAGCGCCGCGCTGCCAGCCCAGGGATCATGGCGCTGAATTCAATGCGGATATATTCAGGCGTCAGGCAAAGCCGGCGCGCGATTTCATTGCCGAGTTCAATCCGCATGCCGCGCAATTGCCCCTGCGCATCCACGAATTGCAGCGGTGGCAGGGTGGGGTTAGTGGACATCACCAACGTGCGTGATTTCACCAATTCGTTATCCGCCACCGCCGGCGTACAAGCCGGCGCTTGCGCCATTGCCGGGGTTGCCACCAGCACCGCCATGGCGGCGAGAATTCCATATCGCAGCATCATTTTTCTCCCTGTTGAAAAGCTCATTCCGCGGCGCGCGCTTCGGCGCCGATCAGCCCAATACCTTGCAATACCTGCGCCAAAGCCGGCACATCCTGCGCGGGCAAGGGCAGGCGCGGCGGGCGCGGCGGGCCCATATCCATGCCCATCAGCTTGAAGCCTGCCTTGGTGCCGGAAACATAGCGCGGGCCGCCCACCCAAGGCAGCAGCGGCGCCAGCTTGCGATAAAGCGCGAGCGCCTTGGGCCGATCAGCCTCAAACGCTGCCGCATCGAACATTTCGGAAGAAAGCCGAGGTGCCAGATTGCTGCACACCGCGACCCAGCCAATGGCGCCAAGCCAGGCGCTTTCATAACCGAGCACGCCAGCGAAAACTTCCATCCTGTCACCACATAGCGCCACAATATCACGCACCCGTGTGACTTCCAGCGTGCTTTCCTTCACATAACGGCAATTCGGAATGGTCGAAATCCGCGCGAGGGTCGCGGGCAGCATATCCACATTGGATGTCGCGGGATTGTTATAGACCATGATCGGAATGCCGATCGCATCCGCAACTGTCTTGTAATGGTGGAACAGCTCATCTTCTGTCGGCACGGAATAAAAGGGCGGGATGATCATGACACCATCGGCGCCTTGCGCTTCGGCTTCGCGCGAAAGCGCTACGACGTCGCGCGTATCCTCAGCACCGGTGCCGATCAGCACCGGCACGCGGCCACGCGCGGCGCGGATCACGGTCTCCACAATGCCTTGGCGTTCTTCGCGTGATACCGAAAGGAACTCGCCCGTGGAACCGAGCGGGATCAGGCCCTTCACACCCTCGGTGATCTGGTATTCCACCAGGCGTTCCAAAGCCTTGTGATCCACCGCGGTACCATCGGCGGTAAAGGGCGTGACCAGCACCGTATAGGTGCCGCGAAAGGGCTCTCGGGCCATGGGGGAAGCTCCCGGGGGTGGACGCGGCCGCGCCGCATGCGATGATGGGAGCCGGTTTTCGCGCAAACGGCAAGAGCATGCGGCTGCAACACCACCATATTACTCAGGCCACGGCCCCGATCAGGATCAGCTTCAACGGCAGGCCGTTGGAAGCCCTGCCGGGTGAGAGCATTGCCGCCGCGCTTTCTGCTGCCGGGATTCTTGCCTTGCGTGAAACAGCCAAGGGCACAGAGCGCGGGCTTTGGTGCGGCATGGGTGCCTGCTTTGATTGCGTGGTGACCGTCAATGGCAAGGCCGGCCAGCGCGCCTGCATGGTGAAGGTGGCCGATGGTATGGCGGTGGAAAGCGCCTTCCCTGCCGAACCTGCACCGCTTGGCAATGCGCCCACTGAGATTGCTGAACAGAACTGCGATATTCTGGTGGTCGGTGCCGGCCCTGCCGGGCTTTCCGCCGCGATTGCCGCAGCCGAATCTGGCGCGGCAGTGATCGTTTTGGATGAACGCGAAGCACCGGGCGGGCAATATCTGAAACCACTCGCCGCCAGCCATGCTCATACCGCGCCGGATGCGCAATTCCGCCAGGGCAGCGCGCTGTTTGCGCGTGCGCAGCAGGCCGACATTCGCTTTCATTACGGTGCTACTGTGTGGGGCGGTTTCGCGCCGGATGAAATCGCCGCTTTGGTTGAAGGCTCTGCCATCACCTTCCGCCCGCGCCGCCTGATCCTGGCGCCTGGCGCGCATGAACGCCCGGTGCCGGTGCCGGGCTGGACCCTGCCGGGTGTCATGACCACAGGCGCCTTGCAAACCCTGGCGCGCGCACAACGCGTGAGCCCCGCCGAAAGCGCGGTGATTGCGGGCAGCGGGCCGCTCAATCTGCAACTTGCGTGCGAATTGCTAGCCGGTGGTGTGCGTGTTGCCGCGGTGGTGGAAGCCGCCCCCGCGCCTGGGCTTGGTGCCTGGCGCGATCTGCTGCGCCTGGCGCGCGCAGCGCCTGATCTGGCTTGGGATGGCTTGCGTTACCTCGCGATTCTGAAGCGCGCTGGTGTGCCGCTTTATTGGGGCAGCGAGATCATTGCTTGCGAAGGCAGCACGCGCTTTGAGGCGCTTCGCATCAGCACACCGCAAGGCGAAAGGCTCATCGCTGCCGGCGTTGCGGCACTCAATCTTGGCTTTCAGTCGGAAACCGGGCTGGCGCGCGCCTTGGGTTGCACGCAGCGCTTTGTCACTGAAGGCCCCGGCGCTGGGTTGGGACGGTTGGAAACGATCACCGATGCCGTTGGGCGCAGCAACGTCAATGAGGTTTTCGCGATTGGTGATGGCGCGGCCATTGGTGGCGCGCGCATCGCCTTGGCGCGTGGGCGCTTGGCGGGGCTGGCCGCCGCGCGTGATCTTGGCTTCGGTGCAGGCGATGACGCCGCAACACGCGATGCGCTGACGCAGGCGGAAACATTCCAGCGTGCCTTATGGCGCATCTATGCCGCGCCCGCCTTTGATCCGGCGCGGATCACGGATGAAACGATCCTCTGCCGATGTGAGGAAGTGCGCGCCGGCGAAATCCGTTCTGCCATCAGGGGCGGCGCCGCTTCGCTGCCTGCCATCAAGAAGGAAACGCGCGCCGGCATGGGCCGCTGCCAGGGGCGCATGTGCGGTGCGACCTTGGCGCGCATGGCAGGCGTTGCGGCACAGGAAGCGGATTTCGCCGCGCCGCGCGCACCGATCAAGCCCATCCCCGCCGCGCTGCTCAGGCTTGAAGTGCCGGAATGGGGAGAAACGCCGGTGATTGCCGCGCCCGCGCCCATCACCTGGAAGACCGGCGCTGCCACCGCGCCGCAAACCACGCGCCAATGTGATGTGCTGGTGATTGGTGGAGGTGTGGTCGGGCTTTCCACCGCGCTTTATCTCGCGCGCGAAGGTGTGGATGTATTGGTGGCAGACCGCGGCGAGCCCGGCCTTGCCGCCAGCACCGCGAATGCCGGCAGTTTGCATGTGCAGCTGCTGTCCTATGATTTCGGCGACAAGGCGGAAGCGCTTGGCACTGCTGGCCCCGCCGTTGCCACGCTACCGCTCGGGCCCCGTTCCATCGCGCTTTGGCGAGAGATTGCGCGTGATGCCGGTGAGGCCTGCGGCATTCGCACCGAAGGTGGTTTGATGCTGGCGGAAACGCCGGAGGAATTGGCCTGGCTGCGCGGCAAGGTTGCGGTGGAACGCAGCGCGGGCATTGAAAATCATGTGATTGGCGCGAATGAATTGCGCGATCTGGCGCCGTATTTGGCGCATCGCTTTGCCGGCGCGGCCTTCTGCCCTGCCGAGGGCCAGATTGATCCTTTGCGCGGCACGGCCGCCTTACTGCACTTGGCCAAGCATGCCGGCGCGCGGCTGGAAAGCGGGCTTGATGTGCAGGCGATTGCGCGTGACGGCAGCGGTTATCTGATCAGTACCGCGCAAGGGCCCATCCGTGCCGGGCGCGTGGTGGTGGCTGCCGGCCCCTGGTCTGGCCATATCGCAGGGCTCGCAGGGGTGAAACTGCCCGTGGGTGGTTTGGTGCAGCAGGTGATCGCGACCGAGGCGATGGCGCCGATCATCCCGCATCTGGTGGCCCATGCCGGGCGGCATCTTTCGCTAAAGCAGGGCCCGCATGGGCATTTGCTGATCGGCGGCGGCTGGCCCGGCGCGCATGACCCCATCACCGGCGCCACGCGCAATCTGCGCAAGAATATTCAGGGAAATCTTTGGATCGCCGGGCATGTTGTGCCGGCGGTGGAGGGCCTGCATGTGCTCCGCAGTTGGACCGGCATGAATGTGCATATTGATCGCGCGCCGATCCTGGGAAAGGTGCCGGGCATGCCGGGCTTCTTCGCTGCCGTGACATCCAATGGCTATACGCTTGGGCCGGTTGCTGGGCGCATGACAGCGGATGCGGTGCTGGGCTTGCAGCAACCTGACGCGGCTTTTTCGGCGGCACGGTTCAGCGCGTGATACTGAGAGCGGCAGACCATGCCGAATACTATATCCAGGAAGCCTCTGTTTTTTTAACTTCGTTCCCTCGTCCTGTCACTGATTTTCAACTTCTGTTTTAAATTGACCCTTCCAGCCTTGAGCGTCATCCCCTTGCGACAAAAGAACTTTCGCATCTCGGCTTGTACCGCCACCGCAACCAGATGCTGCGAGAGCGCTTCCTGGTCCGGGTGGAGATTGTGGTTCCCTGGGCAGCGCTCTCAGCGCTGATCAAGCCTCATTACACCTCAGGGGAACGAGGCCGCCCGCCGATTGAGATTGAACATATGCTGCGCATCCACTTCCTGCAGACATGGTTCAATATGTCTGACCCTTTGTCAGAATTAGGAAGACGTGAAAAATTTCCAAGAAGTTCACTCGGGTTCGCAAGCAAGTCTCCGCTGCCAATCATCTCATATAAGGCCAATTTCCCAATCGCCGTGATTGGCATGAAAGTAAGATAGTCGCAGCGCCATTCAACGCCCCACAATATCCATCGGCAGGTGGGGAGATTTGCCATACACCCCAATCTTCTCCCATCAACTGCGCCAAATCCGCCAAGGACACCTCCCGCCAAAGTGATGCGCGTGGAAATTTCGGGCTGACATTCTTCGGATGGATCATGCCTAAAACAATATGCCCAGCCTGATGCTGAGCGCCTTGGCCTGTTGCGCCAGAGGCAGGGCGTGCTCACGGTCAATCATAGTTTTGCGCTCAGCAATCGCGCCTGAGCCTGGGCAGCTACGGCCGCCCGCGCATGACCGAAGAGCCGAAGGAAGTTGGAGTCGACGTGGGGCACCGGCGCGTCGGGAGGCTGATGCGCCCCTTGGGCGTCATAAGCCCCCTGGCCTTCGAACGCCAAGCGGCCTGAATGAGCTTTCAAAGCGATATGAATCCGCGACAAGTCCGCCACGGCACCCGCGCGAAACGGGGGAGAGGACCGCGTGTACGCCCCGCACGGGACAACGCCGCTTGGCACCCGCCCAACCCAGCAGAAACCAAGTACACGCGCCGCCTAACCGCGATGCGTGCAACGTGACCAAACTACTAAAAGCTGACGAGGAACCTATGGTGGAGCTGAGCGGGATCGAACCGCTGACCTCGTCATTGCGAACGACGCGCTCTCCCAACTGAGCTACAGCCCCTCACCAAGGCGGCGGGATTTGCCCCACCTCGCCCGGGAAGTCAAGCCGCAGGGGCGCAATCCGGCAGCCCGGATCGCGCGGCGTGCAGCCTTGCCTGGGGCCTGCCCTCAAGCGTCGGCCTTATGCGCGACGCCCTTTTCCTTGAGCAGGCCGGAAAGTTCGCCGGACTGGAACATTTCAGTAATAATGTCGCAGCCGCCCACGAATTCACCGCCGACATAAAGCTGCGGGATGGTCGGCCAATTCGTGAATTCCTTGATGCCTTCACGGATTTCCATATCTTCCAGCACATTCACGCCCTTGAAGGGCACGCCCATATGCGAAAGGATCTGCACCACGCGGGCGGAAAAGCCGCATTGCGGGAAAACCGGTGTGCCCTTCATGAACAGCACAACGGGGTTCGCCTTGATATCGGCTTCGATACGTTCAAAGGTCGGGTTGCTCATGGTCATGGCTCCTATTCCGGGGCAGAGGTTTGCAAGGCCAGCGCATGAAGAATACCCCCCATGCGGCCCTGTAGCGCAGCATAGACAATCTGATGTTGGCGCACGCGGGGCAAGCCCTTGAAGGCCGAGGATACGACTTTCGCGGCGTAATGATCGCCATCGCCGGCCAAATCCTCGATCGTCACTTCCGCATCCGGCAGCGCTGCCTTGATCAGCGCCTCAATTTCCGCGGCCTGCATGCCCATGGCTGCTATTTCTCCCCCATCAGCGCCGGCAGCGTTGCCTCATGCGCCGCCGCCAGCTTCTGAACCGATATGGCGGTGCCATCGGGCAGAACCAAGTCCCCCCCGCCGGCAGCGCCGATCAGCCGGGCCGGAACCCCCGCCGCGCTTGCCTTGGCAATCAACGCCGCGCCATCGGCCACCGCCAGCACATAGCGGGCCTGGTCTTCGCCGAACCAGAAGCCATGCGCCGGAATGCCCTCGGGCGCCGCGGTGAGCTTCGCGCCAATACCACTGCCCATCGCCATTTCCGCGAGCGAAACCAGCAGCCCGCCATCGGCGCAATCATGGCTGGCCAGCACTTCGCCCGCCAGGATGCAGCCACGCACGAAATCCCCGTTACGGCGTTCGGCGGTCAGATCAACCGGCGGTGGCGCACCTTCTTCGCGCCCCGCAATTTCGCGCAGCCAGAGCGATTGCCCAAGCCAGCCTTGCGTTTCGCCAATCAGTACCAGATCAGCCTTGGCCGGCATGGCAAGCCCCACCGCCTGCGTGGCTTTTTCCAGCACACCAACGCCGCCAATCGCCGGTGTCGGCAAAATCGCCCGGCCTTCGGTTTCATTGTAGAGCGACACATTGCCCGAGACGACCGGGAAATCGAGCGCGATGCAGGCCGCTGCCATGCCCCGCACAGCCGAGGCAAATTGCCCCATGATTTCCGGCTTTTCCGGATTGCCGAAATTCATATTGTCGGTGATCGCCAAGGGCAGCGCGCCCACGGCGGTGATGTTCCGCCACGCCTCGGCCACGGCCTGCTTGCCGCCTTCTTCCGGATCCGCCAGGCAATAGCGCGGCGTGCAATCCGTGGTCATGGCGAGCGCCCGGTCATGATCTTCAATCCTGACCACGGCAGCATCCGCGCCACCCGGGCGCTGCACCGTCTGGCCATTCACCAGGCTGTCATATTGGTCCCAAATCCAGCGGCGGGAGCAAAGATCAGGGCTGGCAACAAGCGTCATCAAGGCTGGCGCAAGCCCGACCGGATCAGGAATGGCGGTGGCCGCCAGCACCGGCTGCTTCGGCGTTTCCGCCGTTGGGCGGCGATAAAGTGGCGCTTCGGATTCCAAAGGCGCCAGAGGGATATCCGCTTCCAGCACGCCCCGATGGCGGATCACGATGCGGCCCGTGTCGGTGAGTTTGCCGATCACCGCGAAATCCAATTCCCATTTGCGGAAAATCGCCTCAGCCTCAGCCTCGCGGCCTGGCTTCAGGATCATCAGCATCCGTTCCTGGCTTTCGGACAGCATCATCTCATAGGCCGACATGCCTTCTTCGCGCTGCGGCACGGCTTCCAATTCAAGCTCAATGCCCATGCCGCCCTTGCCGGCCATTTCAACACTGGAGCTGGTGAGCCCTGCCGCACCCATATCCTGAATGGCGACAATCGCGTCGGTTGCCATCAATTCCATGCAGGCTTCGATCAGCAGCTTTTCGGCGAAGGGATCGCCGATTTGCACGGTGGGGCGCTTTTCTTCCGAATCGGCGCTGAATTCCGCACTCGCCATGGTGGCGCCATGGATGCCATCGCGCCCGGTCTTGGATCCGACATAGACAACGGGATTGCCAATGCCGGTCGCCTTGGCGGTGAAAATGCGATCAGCGCGCGCTATGCCAACCGTCATGGCATTGACCAAGGGGTTGCCATTATAGCGCGGGTGGAAATTCACCTCCCCGCCCACGGTCGGCACGCCGACGCAATTGCCGTATCCGCCAATGCCGCGCACCACACCATCAATGATGCGCTTCATGCGCGGCGCATCCGGCGCACCGAAACGGAGCGCATTCAAATTCGCAATCGGCCGCGCGCCCATGGTGAAGACATCGCGCAAAATGCCGCCCACACCTGTCGCCGCGCCATTATAGGGTTCGATATAGGATGGGTGGTTGTGGCTTTCCATTTTGAAAACCGCGGCCA
>JBIKWX010000120.1:0-9895 GCA_044356095.1 Roseomonas sp. | reverse complement strand
CATCTGCCGGGCAGCGCGCGGCGGATTGAAATCCTCCATGCGCTGGAGAGGAAGCTGCTTTGGCTATCCTCCTGGATGATCCATCACGCCAATCACATCCGCCCCAATCGGGATGGGTTGAAGGTGGGCGGGCATCAGGCGTCTTGCGCTTCCTGCATTTCCATCCTGACCGCGCTTTACTTCGATATCCTGAAGCCTGCCGATCGCGTGGCGGTGAAGCCCCATGCCGGCCCGGTATTTCACGCCATCAATTACCTGCTGGGCCGGCAAGATCGCGCCAAGCTGGAAACGCTCCGCCAATTCGGCGGCATTCAGCCCTATCCCTCTCGTGTGAAGGATGGGGCTGAGGTGGATTTCTCCACCGGTTCTGTCGGGCTTGGCGTGGCGCTCGCGTCTTTTGGGTCGCTCGTCCAGGATTATGTGCATCTGCACCGCATGGCGCCTGAGGGTATTCCGCCAGGCCGGCATGTCGCCGTG
The DNA here is from genome assembly GCA_044356095.1 of Roseomonas sp. Lineage (GTDB taxonomy): Bacteria > Pseudomonadota > Alphaproteobacteria > Acetobacterales > Acetobacteraceae > Neoroseomonas. The sequence continues at coordinate 9,418 of JBIKWX010000120.1, read as the reverse complement.
GTGGGCGATGCCGAATTGGATGAGGGCAATATCTACGAAGCCCTGTTGGAAGGCTGGAAGCACGATATCCGCAATGTCTGGTGGGTGGTGGATTACAACCGCCAATCGCTCGATTCCGTCGTGCCGGACAGGCTTTTTGGCCGGATCGAAGGCCTGTTCCGCGATATGGGTTGGAATGTCGTTACGCTGAAATATGGCCGCAAGTTGGAAGCGGCCTTTGCGCGGCCCGATGGCGATCAATTGCGCCGCTGGATTGATGATTGCCCGAATAGCCTCTACGCCGCGCTGACCTTCCAGGGCGGTGCCGCTTGGCGCGCCGCCATCCTGGCCGATCTTGGCCGCGTCGCCGGTATTCGCGCCATTATTGACCCGCTTTCGGATGATGAGCTTTCCGCGCTGATGAATAATCTCGGCGGGCATGACATTGAAACCCTGACCGAGGCCTTCCGCGCCCAGGATGCCGCTGGCGATCAGCCCACCTGCTTCATTGCCTATACCATCAAGGGCATGGGCCTGCCCTTTGCCGGGCATAAGGACAATCACGCTGGGCTGATGACGAAGGAGCAGATGGAAGGCTTCCGCGCCGCCATGCGCATCCGCCCCGGCCATGAATGGGATGAATTCGAAGGGCTGGATGTGCCCGAAGAAGAATTGCGCGACTTCCTGGCCAGCATTGATTTCGCCAAGCCTTTGTCCCCCCAGGGCCGCGCCCTGCAATCGCCCGTGATCCATGTGCCGGACCGCTTCCCCACGCCGCGCGTGCCGGCGGGGCGCAAGCACTCCACCCAGGCCGCCTTTGGCGAGATTCTGGCTGAGATTGGGCGCGGGCAGGGGGAGAATGCTGAACTCGCCAAGCGCATCGTCACCACCAGCCCGGATGTGACGGTTTCCACCAATCTCGGGCCTTGGGTGAACCGGCGCGGTATTTTTGACCGCCACAAGAAGAATGACGTGTTCCGCGATGCCAAGCTCGCTTCCGCGCAGCGCTGGGGCATGTCGCCCGAAGGCCAGCATGTGGAATTGGGCATTGCGGAACAGAATTTGTTCCTGCTGCTGGCGGGGCTTGGCTTGGCCGACAGGCTGTACGGCGCCAGGCTTTTGCCGGTGGGGACAGTCTATGACCCCTTCGTCAATCGCGGGTTGGATGCGCTGATTTATGCTTGCTATCAGGATGCGCGGTTTCTTTTAGTATCAACGCCTTCCGGCCTGACCTTGGCACCAGAAGGCGGCCAGCATCAAAGCGTGAATACGCCGCTGATTGGCATGGCGCAGGATAGGCTGGTGTCCTACGAACCCGCCCATGCCGATGAATTGGCCATCCTGCTGCGCCATGCCTTCCACCACATGCAGCAGCCCGATGGTTCGGCGGTATGGCTCCGGCTTTCGACGCGCGGGCTGGAACAGCCGGAACGAAACCTTGACCCTGCGGCGGTGATTGCCGGCGCCTATTGGGTGGTGCCGCCCGCACCGGGGGCGAGTTTTGCGCTGGCCTATCAAGGCGCCCTGGCGCCCGAGGCCATGGCCGCCTTCAACACGATCCGCGAGGATATCCCCGAAGCCGGGCTACTTGCCATCACCAGCCCGGACAAGCTGCACACCGATTGGCTTGCGGCACGGCGCAAGGCGCGGGCGGGTTTTGGTGCGCCAAGCTGGATCGAAACCCTGCTGGAACCGCTCGCCGCCAATGCGGCCCTAGTCACGGTACTGGATGGCCACCCCGCCGCCCATGCCTGGCTTGGGTCCGTGCGCGGGCAAAAGGTGGTGCCGCTTGGCGTGGACCGCTTCGGCCAGGCGGGCGATATCCCCGACCTCTACCGCGAATATGGGCTGGATGAGGCCGCCATTCTGGATGCCTCGGCCCAGGCTCTGGTTTCTTGACATTGTTTTGACCGAAGCGCCCTTGGAAAGCGCCGAGGCATAGGCTAAAGCCCAGCCGCCGACCGCGGCGCGGCGCCGTCCGGCGCGGGCGTGGTGGAATTGGTAGACACGCCGGATTTAGGTTCCGGTGGCGCAAGCCTTGGGGGTTCGAGTCCCTTCGCCCGCACCAAAGCGCCGCCGGTATCTTTTGTTTCTCTAACTTGGGATGGACGATCCTCCGATGCAGGTTAATGAGCTCGCGCATGAAGGTTTGAAGCGCGCCTATTCCGTGACGCTTCCGGCCGGCGATATCGCCTCCAGCCGCGAAAAGCGGCTTGCCGAAATCGCGAAGACGGTTTCGCTGCCGGGCTTCCGCCCGGGCAAGGTGCCGCTTTCCATTGTGCGGCAGCGCTATGGCACCGCCGTGATGGGCGAAGTGCTTGAAGAATCCGTGAATGACGCGCAGCGCAAGCTGGTCGCGGATCGCGGCCTGAAGCCCGCCTTGCAGCCCAAGATCGAAGTGACGAATTTCGCCGAAGGCACTGATCTTGAATTCCGTATGGAATTGGAAGTGCTGCCGGATGTCCCGATGCCCGAATTTTCCGGCATCGAGTTGGAACGCCTGCGCGCCGAGCCTTCCGATGAGGAAGTGCAGAAAATCCTGGAAACGCTCGCGACCCGCAATGGCGAATTGACGGATGTGGCCGAAACCCGCCCCGCCACCAAGGGCGAGGTGATGGTGTGCGATTTCGCAGGCTCCGTAGTGCCTGACCTGCTGACCAATGGCCCGGCGCTTGGCGCCGTGCCCGGCATCCCCGGCCAGGCGCCGCGCGGGTGGGAGGTTGCGCTTTCGGGTGGCCTGAAGTCCGAAATCGCTGCCATCGGCACGGAAGAAGCGCTGCCCTATTTCGATTTGCGCGTCAGCGGCACCGCGAGCGAAGCCGGCTGGGTGCAAGTATTTCTTGAAGGCGCCAAGGGCATTGCCGCGGCGCCGGGTGCCACGCAAAGCCTGATGGTCAGCACCAAGCTGGCTGGCGGCAGCCTGCCGGAAGGCGCGCAGGCCAAGCTTGGCTTCAATTTCTACAGCCTGCGCGCAGATGGTGTTGATTTCCTGGATATGCAGCGCGACGCCTTTGATGTGACGGCGGGGCGCAGCACGCTCGCTTTCACCTTCCCTGATCAGGCGGAAATCGGCGCCTGCCGGCCCTTTATCTATTTGCATGGCATGGCAGCGGGTGCGGCGGTGGAATTCACGCTGCGGATCGGCCCAGCGCGGTTGATCGCCGGTACGGAAGAACCCGCCCTTGCCCCCTTCGCGGGTGGGTCGGCCACCGATATGCCGATTGAAGTCGGCGGCCCTGGCTTCATTCCAGGCTTTACCGAGCAGATGGAAGGGCTTTCCGTGGGCGATAGCCGCGATATCCAGGTGGTGTTTCCGCTGGATTACGGCTCGGCCGAATTGGCGGGGAAGCGCGCTGTCTTCTCCATTACGGCCAAGAAGCTGCAGCAGCGCGTGCCGCGCGCCATTGATGATGAATTGGCGAAGACGGTCGGGCAGAATGATCTGGCTGGCTTGCAGGCCCAGGTGAAGGAAGGCTTGCAGCGCGAATATGATGGCATGGCGCGCATGCGCCTGAAGCGCGCCCTTTTGGACAAGCTTGCCGATCAGGCGAGCTTCCCCGTGCCGGAAGGCATGGTGGAGGGTGAGTTCAGCCAAATCTGGCAGCGCGTGGAAGCCGATTTGAAGGCTGGGCGCCTCGATTCCGATGATGCCGGCAAGGATGAGGCGACGCTGCGCGACGAATATCGCGGCATCGCCCAGCGCCGCATCCGGCTTGGCCTGCTGCTGTCCGAGATTGGCCGCAGCAACAATATCCAGGTCACACCGGATGAGCTGAGCCGTGCGCTTCGCCAGGAAGCCGCGCGCTACCGTGGCCAGGAACAGCAGGTGATCGAATTCTTCCGCAAGAATCCGGAAGCGATGGAAAACCTCCGCGCCCCGATTTTTGAGGAAAAGGTCGTGGATTTCATCCTGGAATTGGCCAAGGTGGCCGAGCGCCAGGTGAAGCCTGAGGAATTGTCGGAAGCCTGATTGGGGCATGCCTAAGGGCTGGAAAGGGCAGGGGGCAACCTCTGCCCTTTTTTGTGCCGAACCAGGGTTTTTGTCGGGAAATGAAAGGGGTGGCTTGCAGGAAGGCCGAGCCTCGCATAGGTAGAGTTCAAAGAGGCTTGGCGGTATCAACCGCCGCAAGAAGGGGGGCGTGGTTCGGGTGTCTGACACCATCCTTGAAACGGAAGGGCTTACCAAGGAATTCCGGGGCTTCGTCGCGGTCAGCGACGTGAACCTGAGCGTTCGCCGGGGTACCATCCATGGCTTGATCGGCCCGAACGGCGCCGGCAAGACCACTTGCTTCAATATGCTGACGAAATTTCTGCCGCCGACCCGTGGCGCCATTCGCTATGATGGTCGCGACATCACGGGGATGAAGGCAGCTGAGGTGGCGCGCCTTGGCCTGGTGCGGAGCTTTCAGATCTCTGCCGTGTTTCCGCATCTGACCGTGCTTGAAAATGTGCGCGTGGCCTTGCAGCGCGCGCGTGGCGGTTCCTTCGATTTCTGGCGTTCCGATTCGGTGCTGCGCAAGTTCGATGCGCGGGCCGAGGAATTGCTGGCGGATGTGGGTCTCACGGAATGGATGCACCTGACCGCGGGTGAATTGCCCTATGGGCGCAAGCGCGCGCTTGAAATCGCAACCACGCTTGCGCTTGATCCGGTGATGATGCTGCTGGATGAACCAACCGCCGGCATGGCGCATGATGATGTGGACCGGGTTGTGGCGCTGGTGAAGCGCGTCTCGGTTGGCCGTACCATTCTGCTGGTGGAACATAATCTCCGCGTTGTGCAGGGGCTTTGCGATACCATCACCGTTCTCGCGCGCGGCAGCGTGCTGGCGGAAGGTGACTACGCCGCCGTGTCGCGCAACCCGGATGTGGTCGCGGCCTATCTTGGATCGGAAGCCCCGACGGAGGCCGCCCATGGCTGATGTGATGACCGCCCCTGCCGGCGCCAAGGCCAGCACCGGTGCCTTGATGGAAATTCGTGGGCTCGAGGCCTGGTATGGCGAAAGCCATGTCCTGCACGGCGTGGATATTGATATCCGCGAAGGCGAAGTTGTGACCCTGCTTGGCCGCAATGGCGCGGGCAAGACCTCCACGCTCCGTTCCGTCATGGGCCTGGTGCCGCGCCGCAGCGGTTCCATCAAGTATGAGGGCAAGGAATTCGTGAACGCGCGGCCCGATATCATCGCGCGTGCCGGCATTGCCTATTGCCCTGAGGAGCGCGGGATTTTTGCCTCGCTCGACGTTACCGAAAACCTGATGCTGCCACCCATGGTGCGCGCCGGTGGGATGCCCTTGGATGAAATCTACACGCTGTTTCCGAATTTGAAGGAAAGGGCGCGCAGCCAAGGCACCAAGCTTTCCGGTGGTGAGCAGCAAATGCTTGCCATTGCGCGGATTTTGCGTACCGGTGCGCGCCTGCTGTTGCTGGATGAGCCATCAGAAGGGCTGGCGCCGGTGATCGTGCAGCAGATCGGGCGCACGATCCGTGAATTGAAGAAGCGCGGCTTCACCGTGCTGCTGGTCGAACAGAATTTCCGCTTCGCGCAAACCGTCGCGGATCGGCATTACGTCATGGAACATGGCCGCGTGGTGGATATGGTCGCCAATGAAGACCTGAATGCATCACTCGATCGGTTGCATCAATATCTTGGGGTCTAACCAGCGCCGTAATCCAAGCCGGGACGGCGAAACAAAAGCAGGGGAGTCCAGAAAAAATGAGCCTTTCACGTCGTAACATTCTGGCCGGTTCAGCCGGCGCCGCCGCCCTTGGCGGCTTGCCCTATCGCAGCGCCAAGGCACAGGCCGCCAATACCATCAAGATTGGCGTGCTGAACGACATGTCCGGCATGTATCGCGATATCTCGGGCATGAGCTCCGTGGTATGCGCGCGGGCTGCCGTGCAGGAATTCGCTGGCCGTGGCTTCAATATTGAAGTGGTATCGGCGGACCATCAGAACCGTGCCGATGTCGGCGTGAACATCACCCGGCAATGGATTGATCGTGATGGCGTGGATGTACTGCTGGATGTCACCACATCTTCTGTGGCGCTGGCGGTTTCCGATATCTGCCGTGAAAAAAACAAGGTACACATCAATTGCAGTGCGGCGACCAGCGATCTGACGGGTGCCCGCTGCAATGCCAATACCGTGCATTGGACCTATGACACCTGGATGTGCGCGAAATCCACCGGGGGTGCCATGGTGCGTGCGGGTGGCGATAGCTGGTTCTTCATCACGGCTGACTACGCCTTCGGTCATGCGCTTGAACGTGACACCAGCAACTTCATCCGTGCCGCAGGCGGGCGCGTGCTGGGCCAGGTGCGCACGCCCTTCCCGGGCACGACGGATTTCTCCTCCTTCCTGGTGCAGGCGCAGGCTTCGCGCGCCAAGGTGATTGGGCTGGCCAATGCGGGCGCGGATACCACCAATTGCGTGAAGCAGGCTGCCGAATTCGGCATTACGCGCCGTGGCATCAAGATCGCGTCCTTGCTCATGTTCCTGAACGATGTGCACGCGCTTGGCTTGGCAACGGCGCAGGGGCTGGTACTGACGGAAACCTTCTATTGGGATCTGAACGACGCAACGCGCCGCTTCACCAATAAGGTTCGTTCCGCCATGGCACCCAATATGCCGGCCATGACCCATGCCGGTTCCTATGCGGGCGCGCTGCATTATCTGAAGGCGGTGGCTGATATGGGCGCGGCTGCGGCGAAGGCGGATGGCGCGGCGGCAGTGGCGCGCATGAAGGCCATCCCGACTGATGATGATTGCTTCGGCAAGGGCACCGTCCGCGCCGATGGGCGTAAGCTGCACCCCGCCTATTTGTTCGAAGTGAAGACGCCGGCCGAAAGCCGTGGTCCCTGGGATTACTACAAGCTTTTGCAAACCACCCCGGGTGAGGAAGCTTTCCGCCCAACGGCCGAAGGCAATTGCCCGCTGATCCGTAGCTGATCCAACACCATCATTGCTTGAGGGAGAAGAAAGATGCAGGTTTCACGTCGTAATGTTCTTGCCGGAGCGGCCGCCACCGGCGCCCTGCCGCTCTCCCTTGCCCGCGCGCAGGCGGCGAATACCGTGCGTATCGGTGTCATGACCGATATGTCCGGTCTTTACCGTGACAATACGGGGCCGACATCGGTCGCCGCTGTGCGTGAAGCCGCTGCCGAATTCGGTGCCAGCCATGGCTTCCGGGTGGAAGTGATCGAAGCGGATCACCAGAATCGCCCGGATGTCGGCGTGAACCTGGCGCGGCAATGGTATGATCAGGGCGTTGACCTGATCATTGATGTGCCGACATCCTCCGTGGGGCTCGCCGTTTCCGGCGTCGCGCGGGAAAAGAATAAGGCCTATATCAATGTTGGGTCAGCCACGGCTGATATGACCGGCGCGCAATGCAGCCCGAATACCATTCACTGGGCCTATGACACTTATATGCTGGCGCGTTCCACCGGCGGTGCGACGGTGCGCGCGGGTGGTGACACTTGGTTCTTCATCACGGCTGATTATGCCTTTGGCCATGCGTTGGAACGCGACACGGCGAATTTCGTGCGGAACTCCGGGGGGCGTGTTCTTGGCCAGGTGCGCACGCCCTTCCCGGGTACCACGGATTTCTCGTCATTCCTGCTGCAGGCGCAGGCTTCCCGCGCGAAGGTAATTGGCCTTGCGAATGCTGGCGCCGATACGCAGAATTGCGTGAAGCAGGCGGCAGAATTCGGGCTGACGCGGCGCGGCATCAAGCTCGCGTCACTGCTGCTTTTCGTGAATGACGTCCATGGCATGGGGCTGCAAACGGCGCAGGGCCTGGTTTGCACCGAAAGCTTCTATTGGGACATGAATGACAAGACCCGCGCCTGGACTGAGCGTATGCTGAAGCGCGTGCCCACCAATTACCCGAATATGATCCACGCCGGTAACTATTCCGGAGCCTTGCATTTTCTGAAGACTGTGGCGGCCATGGGCTTGCCTGCGGCGAAGGCTTCCGGCCTTGATGTTGTGAACCGCATGAAGGCCCAGCCTTCTGAGGATGATTTGTTCGGTAAGGCCACCATCCGCCCGGATGGCCGGCGCCTGATCCCCTCATATTTGTTTGAGGTGAAGACGCCCGCCGAAAGCACCAAGCCTTGGGATTACTACAAGCTGTTGCAGACCACGACCGCCGAAGAGGCCTTCCGCCCGATTGGTGAAGGCGGCTGCGCGCTCGTGCGTTCGTAAACTGGCATAATGAGGGAGGAAACGTCATGACAACAACAAGGCGTGGTGTTCTTGGTGGTGCCGCCGCTGGCGGTGCCGCTCTTGGTGGCTTGCCATGGCGTTCTGCCCGCGCGCAGGCGGCGAATACCATTCGTATTGGCGTGCTGAACGACATGTCCGGTCCGTATCGCGATATCAGCGGTCCCTATGGGCTGGAATGCACGCGCCAGGCCGTGCAGGAATTCGGCAATCGCGGCTTCAATGTTGAAGTCATCAATGCCGATCACCAGAACCGCCCTGATATCGGCGTGAATATCGCGCGCCAATGGTATGACCAGGGCGTTGATATGATCATTGACGTGCCGACATCTTCGGTTGGTCTTGCAGTTGCCAATATCGCGCGGGAAAAAAACAAGGTCTGCGTGAATACCGGTTCCGCAACTTCGGACCTGACTGGGCCGGCCTGCACGCCCAATACCGTGCATTGGATGTATGATACCTACATGCTGGCGAAATCCACCGGCGGTGCCATGGTGCGCGCGGGTGGTGACAGCTGGTTCTTCATCACGGCCGATTACGCCTTCGGCCATGCGCTGGAACGCGATACGGCTAATTTCGTGCGCAATGCCGGTGGCCGCGTGATGGGGCAGGTGCGCTATCCTTTCCCGGCGACGTCTGACTTTTCTTCCTTCCTCGTGCAGGCGCAGGCTTCGCGCGCCAAGGTGATCGGCATGGCCAATGCCGGTGCCGATACCATCAACACCGTGAAGCAGGCGGCGGAGTTTGGCATTACGCGCCGTGGCGTGAAGCTTGCCGCGCTGCTGATGTTCCTGCCGGATGTGCATGCGCTTGGTCTGCAAACCGCGCAGGGGCTGATCCTGACGGAGAGCTTCTATTGGGATCTGAATGACCGGACCCGCGCCGTTTCCGAAAGGCTGCGCCCGAGGCTGCGTGATGTGCGGCCCAATATGGCCTCCATCGCCAATTATTCCGGGGCGCTGCATTACCTGAAGGCCATTGCCGATATGGGGGTCGCTGCTTCAAAGGCCTCAGGCGCGGAAGTGGTTGCGCGCATGAAGTCCATTCCTTGCGATGATGACGCCTTTGGCCCTGGCACCATCCGCGCCGATGGGCGCAAGCTTTGCCCTTCCTATTTGTTTGAAGTGAAGGCGCCATCCGAAAGCCGCGGGCCGTTTGACTATTACAAGCTGCTGCAAACCACACCGGCAGAGGAAGCCTTCCGCCCGATGAAT
>JBIKWX010000378.1:0-2743 GCA_044356095.1 Roseomonas sp. | reverse complement strand
CACGCAGTTGGAAAGTGCCGGGCTGCGTGTGGGTGTGGTGACAGGGATTGTTGCCATCTGGCAATGGCGTATTCAATTCCAAGGTCAGCAGGACCATGCCGGCGGCACCACCATGGCGGAACGCAAGGATGCCGGGCTGTCTGCCGTGCGGTTGCTGGCCGCTATTGATGAGGAATTTCCGCGTATTTGTGGCCCGCGCAGCACCTGGACCACCGGGCGCATCAGCCTTGACCCCGGCGCGCCTTCCATCATTCCCGGCAGCGCGGATGTGTTGTTTCAGTTCCGTGATGTCTCCGTGCCCGTGTTGGAACGCATGGAAGCCGGGCTGCGCGCCTTGGTGCAGGAAAGCAGTCGGCGCGAAAAATGCCCCGCGACGCTCACGCAAATGAGCCGCGCCACGCCCGCCATTTGTGACGCCGCCATGATGAAGGCCCTTGAACAGGCGGCGGAAGTACATGCGCCCGGGCTTTGGCAGCAAATGCCATCAGGCGCGGGGCATGATGCGCAATATATCGCGCGGCGCATGCCCGCTTCCATGATCTTCGTGCCTTCCATCGGCGGCATCAGCCATCATTGGGCGGAAGACACGAAGGATGAGGATTTGGCTTTGGGCTGTCAGGTGCTTGCCAGCGCTGCCGAGAAATTTCTGGCGGGGTGACTAGCCCCGCTATTCCAGCTTGATATTCGCCTCCCTGATCACGCGGCCGAATTTCTCGGTTTCGCTCCGCAAGAACGCTTCGGCTTGGGCTGCGGAATTGGGCTGCACCACCATGGCAAGCTGGGCGTAGCGCGCGACGACTTCGGGGTCCTGCGCCACCTCATTCAGGGCCGCATTCAGTTTTTCGATGATGGCGGCAGGCGTGCGGGCGGGCGCCAGGATGCAGTTCCATTCATAAGCCTCATAACCCGCAAGCGTATCGCCAATGGCGGGCAGGTCCGGGAAGGCAGCAATGCGTCCGCGCCCGGTATGCGCCACGGCGCGCACGCGCCCGCCTTGCACGAAAGGCAGAGACACATTCGAATTGCTGAAGAAATAACCGACCTGGCCGGCCACCACATCAGTCAAGGCCGGACCTCCGCCACGATAGGGCACATGGTTCACAGTGATGCCCGCGGCGCGCGTGAAGAGTTCCAACGCCAGATGCTGCGCCGATCCATTGCCCGATGACGCCCAATCGAGCGCGCCTGGACGCGCCTTGGCGAGGGCGATCACCTCCTCCAAGGATTTCGGGGGTTGGTTCGGGTGCATCACCAGCAGCATCGGCACCTGCATGGGCAGGAAAATCGCCTTCAGATCAGCCAGCGCATCAAAGGAAACGCGGATCAGGAAGGGATTGATCGCGAGCGGTGTCGCATCATGCAAAATCGTATAGCCATCGGGCGTAGCACGCGCGACTTCGGCGGCACCGATACTGCCGGAAGCGCCGGGGCGGTTTTCAATCACGAAAGGCTGGCCAAGCTTTTGCGCGAGCTTCGGGAAAATCATACGCGCCGTGGTATCGGCGCCGCCACCTGGCGGCCAGGGCACCACAACACGCACGGGGCGATTGGGCCAATCGCTCCCCTGCGCCTTGGCGTTGGTGGCAAGAAAGGGTGTCGCCAGCAGCGCCGAAAGTGTGGCGCGGCGGGTCGGATGGAAGTGGGACATCATGCGTCCTTTCACGCTGCGCGACGAATAAGGTCTGATGCGCGTTCCGCCAGCATCAGCACCGCCGGATGAATGTTGGAAGATGGCACCAGCGGAAAGACCGAAGCATCCACCACGCGCAAGCCCTGCACGCCACGCACGCGCAATTCCTCATCCACCACAGAACGTTGATCCGCGCCCATGCGATTGGTGCCGCAAGGGTGATACACGGTGGTGCCATTGCCACGGATATAATCCAGCATTTCATCCTCGGAATCCGTGCTGGGGCCAGGGAATTGTTCGCTTTCGATCAAGCCGGCGAAGGGCTCGGTTGCTGCGATGCGCCGGCCAAGCTTGGCGGATTCAAGCATGATGCGGATATCGGAAGGCGCGGTCAGGTAATTCGCACGGATCACTGGCTTGTCGGCCACATTCGGCGAACGCAGCGTCAGATCGCCGCGGCTATCCGGCCGGCAGACGCAGAAATTGAAGGTGAAGCCCGGATGCTTCGCGAGTGAATTGGCCGAAGTGCCCTGATTGCCGCCCAGGCTGAAATTGACGAATTGGAACTGCACTTCGGGTTCTTCCGACCCCGGCAGCACGCGCGCAAAAAGGCTCGCTTCCGAGGCGCCCACCGCCATCTGGCCCTTGCGGCGCAACGCCCATTCCAGCCCAAGCCCGGCGGCGCGAATGGGGTTGGCCAGGATCTCATTCAAGGTGCCGCAAGGCTTGGTGCGATAGGCAAAGCGCACCATGAAATGATCCTGCAAATTCTTGCCCACTTCCGGCGCATTCACCTGCACCTGAATACCCATCTCCCGCAGCGCATTTGCCTCACCAATCCCTGACAGCATCAGCATTTTCGGGCTTTCGATGGCGCCGGATGACAAAATCACCTCCCGCCGCGCGCGATAGGTTTCCTCGCCCGCCGGGCCGCGCACCACCACGCCCACGGCGCGGCCATTTTCGATCAGGATGCGCTGGCCCAGGCGTTCGGTTTCCACGCGCAGATTGGGCCGCTTCAAGGCCGGGCGCAGATAGGCCACAGCCGGGCTCCAGCGCCGCCCGCGATGCACATTCAATTGATTGGGCGCAACGCCTTCATACCAATCGCCA